>JAEZRL010000274.1 GCA_023440945.1 Bacteroidota bacterium | reverse complement strand
GCCATACCTGAAGCAAGTGGATTTAAACGATGTATAAAAGGCTGTAATTCATATAAAAGTTTTAAATCACTATAAAAAAGGTTCGATATTTGGATATTTGGAGGAGCTTCCCCCGCTAAATAGCGGGGTTTTTTATGTATTATATCTACATATTCAACTTCTGCTGTATCGGTTATTCAAATGATAGTAAGTAGGCTCACTTTCTGCTCTTGTACTGATTCTGTTGACATAGTTAGTTACTTAAATTCTTTTATTGCTTCACTTAAATCGAATACGTTTACTGCTCCGTTTAATTTAGCATGAATTAAGGAACTGGCTGCAGCACTGCGGTAACCACCGGCGCAATGCACTACAATAGGTTTGTTGGTAGGAATATCAGCTACTCTTTCTCTTACTTCAGCTAAAGGAATCGAGATACTTTTGGAAAAGATTTTTCTTTCCTTCACTTCCGATTCATTCCTTACATCTACAATAGTATAAGCATCAGGATATTTTCTAAGCAGGTTTATATCAATTTCTGCTTCCTTTATACTACCACCTTTAATTGCAATGGCTGCAATAATTGCTGTTTCATAGCCTATGGCGGCTGCTCTGGCTATCATACGCTGTAGCTGTTCTTTACTTTCACCCGCTAAATAGAATTGTTCATCAGGTTTGATGATAGAACCTACCCAGGTTTCGAATTTACCGTCCTCCATGAGGTTGATAGAATGTGGCAGGTGTCCTTCTTTAAATACGGCTTCATTCCTGGTATCCACAATCCATAATGATGCATCCAATTGTTTAATAACATCATCGTTTGCATATTCAATGATTTTCACCCGGGCAACACTATCCTGCAAAGGAGCCGCACCTTTTCTGTTCAGCTCAACATCATAAGGAAAATACACAGGAATGAATGGCTGATCTGCCAATAGGTTTTTTACAAATTCCTCTTCTGTGGCTTCCTGTAAACTCCAGTTTGTCACTTTCTCCTGTCCAATAGTTGAGCTACTTTCCTTACTGAGGTTTTTACCGCACAATGTACCAGCCCCATGTGCAGGATAAACCAGAACATTATCATTCAATATCATCAGCTTTTCTCTCAATGAATGGTACATTTCTTTAGCAAGGTCTTGTCGTTTTGCTTTCACATTTCCAGCACCTTCCCTTAAATCAGGTCTGCCACAGTCGCCAATAAAAAGGGTATCGCCGGTAAACACTGCTTTTTGCTCTCCGTTATGCTCCAACAAAATACTGATGCTATCAGGTGAATGACCAGGTGTATGAATGGAAGTCAAATTGATTTTACCCAACTCGATTATAGCACCATCATCAAATGCCTGGTGCGGATAGGATGCACCTACCAGACTATGCGTATATATCGTTGCGCCTGTGATATTGTGAAGCTCCAGGTGACTGCTGATAAAATCAGCATGTGGATGTGTTTCTATAATGCCAACAATAGTTGCCTCGTTTTCTTTTGCCCAATCAAGATATTGTTGTGCAAATCGTGAAGGGTCTATCAGGATAGCCTTCTTTTCGCAATCGCTTAAGATGCCATAACTAAACTGCGACAGGTTTTTATCTTCCCATTGCTTTATCTGCATGTGTTATAAATTTTATATGGCAAATATCATCCAGTTCAATTACTCTTTCTGTGACTGTAGTCACAGAGACTTGCCATGGTTCAAAACAAAAAACGCTCCTTAAAAAAAGCGTTCGTATTGACCAAGAAAGAGAGATTATTTAAGGGGGATTAATCGACTCTTCGGTATAATCTCTTCCATGCTAAACAGTAAAGCAGAACGAATGTGTGCTTTACGGATGAATATTGAGGATATGCGCTGGTGCTCATGGCGGCAAAAATAAACGTTGACTTTAGGATAACACCAACGCTTATTTTTTGTAAGGTGAGGGTAAGAAAATAATTTAATGCGGCAGTTTTTCTCTGAAATAACCATACGTCCAGGTGCCCGCTATTGCACTCAATACAACGACAGCGACCACCGATGCGCCGGTACCTATTTGTGCAAATAAAGGTCCGGGGCAAGCGCCTGTTAATGCCCAGCCCAAACCAAAGAGGATACCGCCAATAATCTGCCCTTTATTGAACTTTTTAGCATGAAATTCTATCGGTTCCCCATAGATGGTTTTAACCTTGAACTTCTTAATTAATGCTACAGATAGCATCCCAACCAGCACAGCAGAGCCTATTACACCATACATGTGAAAGCTTTGCAAGCGGAACATCTCCTGTATCCTGAACCAGGAAATGACCTCTGCTTTCACAAACACAATCCCGAATACAATACCTACCAAGGCATATTTTGAATTGTGCCAGAGCGGATGTTGCTTTTTAGATTCATTTACACAAATAGTATCCAATGAGCGAACTTCAAAATCAGTATTATTATCAACTGCAGCTACCGGCGTTTCTTTTTTTATTATTTCCATTTTCTATCAGAATAAATTTTATTAGTTCTTGAAATAATTACAGGTGCATGATGAAGGGTAACAACAGGTTAGCCATGATAAAACCACCTATCATAAAGCTGATGGTTGCAATGAGCGATGGTACTTGCAAATCGCTTAAACCCATAATAGCGTGACCACTGGTGCAGCCACCGGCATACCTCGAACCGAATCCTACCAAAAAACCTCCAAATACCAGCATTATAAATCCCCTCAGCGTCAACAGTGATTCAAAAGAAAACAACTGCTTAGGAACCATGTTGCTGTAATCGTTGATGCCGTAAGTAGACAGTTCTGTTACCAGCTTTTGATTTACCTGGATCGGAGCAGGATTATTAAGCAGCGTAACAGCTGTGATTGCGCCAACCAAAATACCACCTATGAAAAAGAAGTTCCATATCTCCTTTTTCCAGTTGTATTTAAAAAATTTAATGTTAGCAGGAAAGCAGGCGGCACAGGCATGCCTGAAGTTGGCAGAGATGCCAAAATGTTTATTACCCGATATTAGCAAGGCAGGTACAATCAAACCTATAATTGGCCCTGCCACATACCATGGCCACGGTTGTCTGATCAATTCAATCATTTTTGTTGTTATATTTTATGTAAAGGTTAAATAAAACTTTAAATGTATCGGTACATCTGTCACATTTAATCTGCTTAATTACTTAGCAGTTTGTTAAGAACACTTTGTATTTGTTGGCGCTTAGCACATTGCCTGCCTTCCTTTTATTGCACCTTCTAAAAGGCATCAGCGTAAAAGTTTTATTATTTGTCCCTGTTTCCATTTTTTTTGTTTTAAATGAATTAGATGATAGCTTAATTAAGGAGCAGCTATTTCTTTGAAACTACTTCTTCATACGCTATCTCTTCGGTTTGTTTAGATGTTGAACGGGTGTTCACTGTACAACGGCCTACGCCGCAGCAGCCGATATTGGCAACTGCCAGTACACACAGCGCTAATCCTAATACAATCTGCAATGTATCTTTAACTGTTATGCCTTGTACAAGAATAGCTACTCCGAGCACCAATTTCACTACCCGCATCACATTCCAACCTTGCAATATTGTTTTCATTATTCTTATAGTTGTTTATTTAAATTGTTCCAAGCACCGCCGTTATACACTTCAATACCAGCACTTGAAAGCATTGATTTTGCCATGCTACTCCTGGTGCCGCTACGGCAAACGGTTATAACCGGTTTGTTATGCATTTTTAAGCTATTTACTTCTTTTTTCATCGTGTCTAAAGGAATGTTTCTTGAACCTCTTATATGCCCTGTAGCGTATTCGCCTTTTGTTCTTACATCAATAATAATCGCTCCATGCTTAACCAATTGGGCAAAATCTGCCTTGGGCTTGAATAATTGTTTTATAAAATCAAACATGATCATTACTATTTAATTGAAAGCAACATATCACTAATTCCACCGCCGTTAACAACATCGGTTATACCATGCTGTTTTAAAATAGCCACTGCCATACCGCTTCTATTACCGCTTTTGCAGTACGCTACGATCGGTTTTGGTAATTCTTTCAGTTCATCTAACCAGTTAGACAATTGATCTAACGGAACATTGATGGCAGCCGGCACATGCTGACCAGCAAATTCCTCCGGTGTTCTTACATCAATTATTGTGGTGTTTTTATCTATATGCACTTGAGTATTTATTTAATGATGCAATTTCGGAAATCCTGTTTCAGATGTTGGTGATAAAAGTTACATACTAATTCCAGGCACCGTTTCATCCTGCTACTTTAAGAAATGTTGACGGTAACAAGAAATTGTTTTATTCATGGTGGTAGTAGTAGCATTTTGAAACGCCAATTGATAGCTATAAATTAACGAGTGCAGTTTGCAGCTTTCCTTTCAACCTATTTTGAAGTGATTAGCGTGTTGTCATTCAGTTGAAAAAAGCTTCTCTGATAATGATGAAAATTCCCATTACCAGCACAAACCATCCAAACCCTTTTTTTAGTTTATCGCCCTCTATTCTTTTACCTATCCATCCACCTGCAAAAATGCCTGCGATAGCAATGGATGTTACTTTAATCAGGAAAAACCAGTTAATATCAAAATGACCAATATCGCCGGTAAAGCCAATAAGAGAATTCAAAGCAATAATTAAAAGGGAAGTACCTACTGCTTCTTTCATAGGCAACTTTACGAGGAGCACTAAAGTAGGAATCAGCAGAAATCCGCCACCTGCGCCTAAAAGTCCTGTTGCCAAGCCAATAGCTACGCCGTACAGTAATAATTTAGGCAGGTTTATTTTTTCGTTCTCCGTTCTGGTTTCTTTAGGCTGTTTTTTTCTGCCCTTTATCATGGATAAAGAAGCTGCAACCATTAAAATGGCAAACAGAACCATGGTTATAATGGATTCGGTAAGGTTGAAGCTGCCAAAGCTAGCAATATGCTCAGGAATTAATGGAATTAAAACCTTTCGTGTGAGAAAAACAGTTGTAATGGAGGCAAGTCCAAATAACAAAGCTGTTTTTATTTGCACCATTCCTTTCCGATAGTTGTTAAAAGCGCCTACAAGACTTGTAGATCCCACCACAAACAAGGAGTAAGAAGTAGAAACAACCGGGTTGATACCAAACAGGTACACTAACACAGGAACAGTTAAAACAGAACCTCCGCCACCAATCAATCCTAATGAAATACCGATAAACAATGCTGCTATGTAACCCATGATTTCCATTCTTGTTTTGCAAATGTGAAATCTTTTGGAGTGGGTTACAGTGACATTGGTCACACATAGTACTAATCTTCTCTAATCCATTCAATGGAGTTTCGATGAATAACAACCCAACCTTTTGCCTCCATCTTTTTTAGCAGGCGGCTTATAACTTCGCGGGATGAATTTAGATCGGTTGCAATATCCTGGTGGGTCATTTTCAGAACCCGACCTAAGTTCTCCGCCTGCTTTTGCAGATAGTTTTCGAGGCGTTGGTCCATATTGGAGAATGCGATGGCATCAATGGTTTTTAACAACTCTTCAAAACGGTTTCGGTAAGAAGTTATGACGAACTGGTACCAGCTTTTATATTCACTCATCCATTTATCCATGTACTTTAGTGGAATGCTTAAGACCGTTGCGTCTGTCAAAGCTTTTGCTAATACTTCGCTTGTTTGGTGCTTAACTGCACATACCAATGAAAGCGAACAAGCCTGCCCTGCATTTAAATTATAGATAAAAAACTCTTTGCCTTCTTCATCTTCGCGGTAAAGTTTTACGATGCCATCCAAAATAAGCATGGTAGAACGGATTGGCTGCCCCACTCTAAGAAGTATATCGCCAGCCTTAAAATTTTTGATCGCCGAGTGTTCTTCCATTTCCTGGTACAATTCGTCATCCAGGTTTGGAAATAGCTTTTTTATTTCCTTGATGTCCATAAGTGATTGATATGCTGCAAAGGTCAATTTTTTAGATAAAAAGGAATTTTTTAAAGCGCCCTAAGGATTTGAAAAAACAGGCTTTGATATTAATAGGCATGTTGCCCTGGCTGAATACAAGACTCAGGCAATAAAAGTGCTAAAAAAATAAAACCCCTGTGAAAACAGGGGTAATTTTTTCAACCCTAAACCCTTAAAGAGTAAAATTAGTTATTATAACATCATTATGCAATTTCTTCAGTATAACTTTTAAAATTTTTTTTCTTTTCAACCTTTTTCTAAAATATCCACTTTTTAACGTGGCTTTTGTGCCCGCATAATTAACCGCAAAGTCGGGTCATTGGTGATGAACGACCAAAACCAGCTAAAGGCCAATTCAATTTTATTTCTGAAACCAATAAGCGGAAAAATATGGATAAAAAGCCAAATAACCCATGCAAAAAAACCAGTAAAAGAAAACTTAGGCAGATCAGCTACGGCTTCATATTTGGAAATAATGGCCATGCTGCCTTTATCATTATATTCAAACGCTTCCATTGGCTTATTACTTAATAATCGTTTGAGATTTTTCGCCAGCAAGCTCCCCTGCTGAATTGCAACTTGTGCAAGTTGCGGATGCCCTTTCGGGAAATTTTTATCGGTAGTTTGTAAACATAAATCACCCAATGCAAAAATATTATGTGTACCCTGCACTTTGTTATATTCATCAACCATTATTCTCCTACCTCTGGCAATTACTTCTGGTGGTAATCCCGGTACTTCTCTTGCCACCACACCTGAAGCCCATATAAGCGAATTTGTTTCTATTGTTCTGCCATCAGACAGCAAAACTTTTCCGTCCGTATAATCCTTAACAGCCGTATTTAAAATAATATTGACATTCAGATCCTTTAAAACTTTATACGCTTCATCCTGCGCTTTCTTACTCATTGGTGCCAGCAATACATGCCCTGCATCAACCAGGTACAGATGCGAGCCAAAACGTAGTTCAGGATATTCTTTTCTCGCCACATTGCGCCCAAGTTCGGCAAGCATACCTGCTAATTCCACACCAGTTGGGCCGCCACCTGCAATTACGATATTTTGCAAATGATCTCTTTCCGCAGGGTCTGTAGCACGAACTGCCTTTTCCATCGTCATTAGTAAGTGATTACGCAGATACAAAGCCTCTTCAACGGTTTTCATCGGCAAAGCATCTTCCTTCACTTTTTGCATACCAAAAAAATTGGTTTCAGTTCCAAGTGACAGTACAAGATAATCATAGGAAAGTGTGCCGGTGTCTGTTTCAACAGTATTGCTTTCAGGGTTTACTTTTTTCAAGGTACCCATGTGAAAACGCAGATTCTCCTTTTCCTGGAACAATCGCCTGAAAGGATAACTTATGCTTGAAGGTTCGATAAAAGCTGTAGACACCTGGTACAATAGCGGGGGGAAAAAATGATAATTATTCCGATCTACAAGAGTTATGTTGAAACGTTTGTCTTTCGCCAAATTTTTAACCAGGTTAATGCCTGCAAAACCTCCGCCTACCACAACTATTTTTTTCTCTGGTTGTCCATCGATTTTTCTGTTTGTTTTGCTGATTATATCATTCTCACATAGTCCTGCTCTGCAAAAAGTTATAAAACTTTGTATTCATGTGGTCAATTTTCGGGCCACTAACCTTTTCAAGTATTACAACTCATCTTGTTCATCTATAAAACATGCAATATTTGCAGCCGCAGGTCTTGAATTTAAAATGCGTTGCTAATTCATGCTATTTTGTCTAAACAGCTTTTATTATAATGATCGAAATCAATTCAATTTAAGCTGTTACACCTTTTGCCGAACGTTTCTTACCCATCACATTTTTCCTGTGCTGCAAGCCCCATTCCACCATTACATCCAGCACCTTTGAGAAAGAGCGACCTGATTTCGTTAGCTCATATTCAACCGTAACCGGAATGGTATCGTAAACCGTCCGGGTAACAATTCCATTCATCTCCAGGTCTTTCAGCTCTTTGGAAAGCATTCTTGGAGTGATGCCCGGTATTTCTCTTTCTAACTCTTTAAATCTTTTCTTGCCGAAAAATAAAGAGCCGATGATCGGCAGTTTCCATTTTCCGTTCAATACCTGCATAGTATCATTCAATGCAAGTATGAAGGAAGATGAACACATTTTTACCTGTTCAAATTCTGATGTTCTACTCATTTTTCTGTTGCTTTTAGGGTAACTATAACATCGTATCCTGATATACAAAAGTATAGTGGTTACTAAAGTATAGCAAATGTACGTAAATTTGCATTATAAAATTTTAAAACAAAAGGAATATGAGAAATAAGATGAAAGTTGAGATTTGGAGCGATATTATGTGCCCCTTCTGTTATATTGGAAAGCGCAAATTCGAAGCCGCGTTAGCTCAGTTTGCTGATAAGGATAACGTAGAGCTGGAATGGAAAAGTTATCAACTATCACCGGATGTAGCAACAAATCCGGAAAAAAATATTCATCACTATTTAGCGGAACATAAAGGTATAAGCCTGGAACAGGCAACTGCTATGAATACACAGGTAGCAGCTATGGCAAAGCAAGTTGGACTTGAATATAATTTCGATAGAGCCATTCCTGCCAATACGATGAAAGCCCATCAGTATGCGCATTTTGCCAAACAATATGGTAAGCAGAATGAAGCCGAAGAAATTCTCTTTCGCTCCTATTTCACAGACGGAAAAAATATTGATGATATTAATACGCTTTTGCAACTCGGAAATGAAATTAGCCTGGATGCGAATGAATTGAAAGCGGCACTGGAAGCCGGAAGTTTTGAAGATGAAGTGAGAGCAGACATTTATGAAGCTTTTCAAATTGGCGTCCGTGGTGTGCCCTTTTTTGTTTTTGATAGAAAATATGCTGTATCCGGCGCACAGGACAGCCGTGCTTTTTTACACACCGTTGAAACAGCTTTTGACGAATGGAGAAAAGCAAATGAAACCGTTAAGCTTGTTGAAGTAATGGAAGGGCGAAGTTGCGATGCTAATGGCAACTGTAATTAAATAAATAACAGATAAATAGTAGTGTAATTAATAAGGTGAAAAACGTATCTAACTTAAAAAAATCAAAACAAAGAACATGAAAAAATTAAGTATTATTCTGGCTGCATTTTTAGTATTAACGGGATTTACGGTGTTGAATAACACCTGGACAAACGATGATCCACACTCACAACTTGGATTTACGGTTACACACATGGGGATTGCGGATGTTTCCGGAACCTTTAATGATTTTGATGTAACCGTTCAATCTTCCAAGCCCGATTTCAGTGATGCTGTTTTTGAATTGAAAGCAAAAACTGCTTCTATTGATACCCGCGTTGAAGCAAGAAATACTCATCTTAAAAGTGCAGATTTTTTTGACGCGGAAAAATATCCGGAAATCCATTTCAAAAGCACAGATATAAAAACTGACGGACAAAACAAATACAAACTAAGTGGCAACTTAACTATGCACGGGGTTACAAAACCTGTAACGATGGATTTGGAATACAGAGGCACTGTTGAAAATGCGATGAGTAAAAAAGCAACCGCAGGCTTTCGCTTAAAAGGTGTTCTTAAACGTTCTGATTTTAATATTGGTGGAACTTTTCCTGATGCAGCAATCAGCGACGAAGTTCGTATCAAAGCCGATGGTGAATTTATACAATAAGTTATCGAAAATATTCAATTATGCACTGTATTACAGTAAATGCAGTGCATAATTTTTAAATAGACTAAAAACAAAAAATAGGATGAAAAAAGTATTCAATACTCAAACAAGCTCTTCTGCTATTGATATAACACTTTTGTTGGGCAGAGTAGGTATCGCAGCCTTAATGTTCACACACGGTTTGCCTAAACTGCAGATGTTACTTTCAGGCGAAACATCGCAGTTTCCTTCCATAATGGGATTGGGTGCAACGCTTTCTTTAACGCTTGCTGTTTTTTCAGAAGTGTTTTGTTCAATTTTTATTCTTACCGGTTTTGCTACAAGGCTCGCAACAATTCCATTAATCATCACAATGCTGGTGGCAACAATATCTGTTCATGCTGCAGATGCGTTTGCAACAAAAGAAAAAGCCATCCTTTTTCTGCTCGTATATATTTTATTGTTTTTTATGGGCAGCGGTAAGTATTCCATAGATCATTTCATTCATGCTAAAAAATCAATCGCTTATCCAGCAAGAGTTTAATAAAAAAACATAGGGAGTTATTAACATGAGTAATTTATCATCATTCAACAGATTTGCAAGTAAATTGAAGGAGCAGGAACGAATGATGCCTGTTTTGTTTATCGGTCACGGTTCACCCATGAATGGCATTGAGGACAATGAATTCAGCCAGCGGTGGAAAGCAATGGCAAAAGAAATACCGGTACCTAAAGCGGTGCTGGTAATATCTGCACACTGGCTGAGCAAAGGAACAAGAATCACCGCAATGGATTTTCCAAAAACCATTCATGATTTTGGTGGATTTCCACAAGAATTATTTGATGTGCAATATCCTGCTCCGGGTGATACTGTATTGGCCAATGAAACAAAATCTATCATCACCTCAACAGAGGTCGAACTCGACCATGATTGGGGATTGGATCATGGCGCATGGACAGTGGTAAGACACATGTATCCTGATGCGAATATCCCTGTATTGCAGTTAAGCATTGATTATACAAAAGCTCCCGGATATCATTACGAATTAGCAAAAGAGTTATATCAACTTCGGAAAAAAGGTGTGTTGATTATCGGCAGTGGCAATATGGTTCATAATTTACGAATGGTAGCATGGGACAGATTGAATGATGCTGAATACGGCTATGATTGGGCACTGAAAATGAATGATACTTTTAAAGAGTTAATTCGCAACGGCAAACACGACCGGTTGATAAACTATGAATCATTGGGGCGGGAAGCATTGCTATCTATACCTACACCTGAACATTATTTCCCATTGATATATACAATCGGATTAAAAGGAAGTAAAGATGATACCTCGTTCTTCAACGATAAAGCTGTTGGCGGTTCGCTGACTATGACCTCTGTTAAATTCGCTCAGTAGTACTAAGAATAAACCTTGATTCAGTGTAGGATTTATCTCCTACAAATAAGTACTATAGCAAAAAGGGCGCTTACTGGGCCAAATAACCGCCATCCACATTGTAATATGAGCCTGTAACAAATGATGCTTTATCAGAATTAAGCCATAATGCCAGGTTAGCAACTTCTTCTGCTTTTCCTAACCGGCCCATTGGATGCAATCCAACCAAAGCGTTCCTTGTCGACTCATCTAATGAATTTTCAATTAAAGGAGTTAAAATATAACCTGGCCCGATAGAATTGATTCGGATATTGTGTGTTGCACATTCCAACGCTGCAGTTTCAGTTAAACCGATAATGCCATGTTTGGCTGCTACATAAGCACAAGAGCCTTTGGTGCATAAAAAAAACCGAAGCTTAACACAGCTTCCAATCTATAATTTGGTTTGCCCACTCTTCTCTGAAAGGTGTACTGATGCGAATATAATTATCGGTATAACCTTCTATCATGCCATTTTTATTATGGCTTTCGAACAACACTTTGCGTGTTTGATATTGATGTTGTTGCGTAAAGTATTGCAACTTTTTATAAGAGAGATTACGAAGCATTTTATTACGTTGATGGCGAATATTTATGGGCACTATTGGCTGAATCTCCAATGCTTTTGTGTTGTCTCTTTCAGAATAAGTGAATACATGCAGATAAGAAACATCGAGACCATTAAGAAAATTATAAGTTTCAAGGAAATCTTCCTCAGATTCAGAAGGAAAACCAACGATAACATCTACACCAATGGCGCAATGCGGCATAAGCGTTTTTATTAAATTCACTCTTTCTTCATACAATTCGCGTTTATATCTCCGGCGCATCAAACCAAGAATCTTGTTGCTTCCGCTTTGCAATGGAATGTGAAAATGGGGCATAAACTTTTTACTGTTTGCAACAAATTCAATAATGTTATTCGTAAGAAGATTCGGTTCAATGGAAGATATACGATAACGCTCAATGCCCTCAACATTATCCAGCTCTTTTATCAGCTCAAAAAATGATTCTTCGTTTTTTTTATTTCCATCTGGTCCTTTACCAAAATCGCCAAGATTCACACCCGTTAAAACAATTTCCTTTACGCCATTTTCTGCAAGCTGCCGTGCATTTCTTACAACATTTACGATACTATCACTGCGGCTTTTTCCACGTGCCATCGGGATTGTGCAGAAAGAGCAATTGTAATCGCAGCCATCCTGCACTTTTAAAAAAGTACGGGTTCTGTCGTTTAAAGAATAAGATGCATTAAAGCCGGTAACATCTTCGATATCGCAACTGGAAATTTTGGCTGAATTACCTTTGGTTAACTCATTCAAATGCCTGCTGATATTGAATTTTTCAGCAGCGCCTAAAACAAGATCAACACCATCTATAGCAGCAATTTCTTTCGGTTTTAATTGTGCATAACAACCTGTTATAACAACAAGACTTTCAGGTGCTTTTCGCTGAATTCTTCTCACCAGTTGGCGGCATTCCTTATCCGCATTATCGGTTACAGAACAGGTGTTTATAACGTACACATCTGCATGATCTTCAAATTCTTTTTTCTCAAAACCATCCGATTCAAGCATCCTTGAAAGCGCAGAGGTTTCAGAAAAATTTAATTTGCAACCTAAAGTATGAAATGCAACAGAACGCCTCTTATCCATAAGTGTGCAAAGATAAGAAAGCCAATGGGCTGAGAAAATCCTACAAACAGAAAAAGCGATAGCTATAATTTAAAAAATTCAGGATACTTTTTTGTATATTCTTATGAAACAAATAGTTAACAAAATCCTGCATTATATTTCCTCAGATGCGAATAAAACGCTTTGAAATATTGGGTTTTTATTATATTTTGTTTCCCCTTTTCACATGCAAACACCCCCTATATGAAACTTTTTTTTGAACATGTTTTGAAAGAAATTGACGAACGAGAATACTTGATATTTTCTTTGATAGTGGCAATATGGATAATATCACTTTTTTTGCTGGCCTACCTGTGGCAATAAGTTCCTTTTCTTTTAAAGCCCGGTAGTTTTATCATTCCTTATGGCAGTCGCTCTGTGGAGAATGCTTTGTTTTACTGCTATTTTCTCCCTATAAATACCTTCAGCGTGCAGAAAAATTCACTGCTCAAAAGACCTTTCAACCTTCCTTGTAAAAGCAAATCAAAAAAATCAACCATGTCAAATGAACTCACTTTTTAGAAGAAATAATTGAACCTTTCAAAAAAGGAGTATTTATGAAAACAAAAATGGCATGGCTATTTGCACTAACAGCTGCAAGTACGCTCTTTTGCACATCCTGTAAAAAGCAGGATTATCCTCCTTTATGTGGAGGAAAAAATGATACCACTGTTACCACTTCTAAAATCTTTGCAACGGGGCTGAACAATCCCCGTGGATTAAAATTCGGACCGGATCATTACCTCTATGTCGCGGAAGGCGGTGTTGGAGGAGCGAATGAAACACATAAATGTACCCAGGTAATTCCGCCTGTAGGGCCCTATAAAGGAAGTAATGACGGAAGCAGGATATCGAGAATAAGCTGGCAGGGTAACCGCACTACTTTTGTAGATCATCTTCCGTCAAGTCAAACGGCAGCCGCCGCCGGTGGCCTTATTTCTGGTGTTGCCGACATTGCTTTTTTAGGTAATACCATGTATGCTGTTCTTGCCGGCGCCGGTTGCTCACATGGCGTACCTGATATTCCTAACGGCGTTATAAAAATAAATTCTGACCGATCATGGACGATGATTGCCAATTTGAGTGAATTCGTTATGAATCATCCGGTTAAAAATCCTGAAGAGGACGATTTTGAGCCTGATGGAACCTGGTACAGCATGATAAATGTTAGGGATAATCTGTACACTCTTGAACCAAATCATGGCGAACTTGATAAAGTTTCTAGCGACGGAAGTATTCATCGAATAATAGACATTTCTGCAAGCCAGGGACATATCGTTCCTACTTCCGTAATTAGGCATGACGGCCTGTTTTATATTGGCAATTTAAATACATTTCCGATAGTAGAAGGCAGTTCAAACATTTACCAGGTTACATGTGACGGACAAATCAAGAAATATGCTACTGGATTTACAACTGTTCTTGGACTGGCATTCGATAATTTTGACCGGTTATATGTGCTTGAGAATACGGTAGGCGCATACGGACCAACACCGGGCCTTGGCGATGTTGTAAGGTTAGATCAGTTTGGAAGAAGAGAGGTAATTGTTTCAGGTCTTAACCTGCCTACCGCAATGACATTTGGACCGGATGGAAAACTGTACATATCCAATTGGGGATTTGGTGCTGTTGGTGCAGGCCAAATCTTACAGGTAAGTTTTAAATGTGAAGAAGTAATGGGAGATATGCGCAATCAATAAATTTCCGGAAAACTTCTTCAAACATTATATTAATTAAAAAGCCCCTCTTTTGGGGCTTTTTAATACGCTTCTACCCGTATTTTTAAAGTGAATTATCAGAGATATTATCAAAGTTCCATGCTTTTCGCAAAAAACGAAGCCAGTTGCCATGCATAATATTTTCTGCATCCTGAATTGTATAACCTCTTTTCTGTAATAAGTCGGGGAGTTTATTCAGATCTGTTATAGTTTCAAGATCATAAGGACATTGTTCTTTTCCAAAAGCACCATCAAGATCGGAGCCAATACCTACATGCAAAGTATTACCTGCTATTTGACAAATATGATCAATATGCTCAATCACTTTTTCCAAAGAACAATTCATTTGCTTTGGTTGTGAAATGCCTCTTTTCCAGTTGGGAACAATCATCCATGCATCAAAAGCTGCGCCTATAACCGCATTTTTTTCTATTAATGCTTTTATTTGTTCATCACTAAATTGCCTGTTATGATTTACTAAGCTCCTGCAATTATTATGGCTTGCCCAAATGCCTCCATTAAACAATTCCATCGCATCCCAAAATGCATCATCGCAAAGATGCGTCGCATCTAAAATAATATTCAGTCTTTCCATTTCTTTCAGCAAAGCTTTGCCATCTTCATTCAAATGTCCTGTTGAATCCGTTCCGTTTGCATATCGTCCAGGGCCATAATGTGCAGGGCCGATAGCACGTAATCCATAAGCATAAGCCTTGTCAAGATAATCGAGATTAACAATTGAATCGGCTCCTTCCAGGCTCAAAATATAACCAACAGGTTTGTGTTCATTATCATCATCCTTCATCCATAATGCAAGGTGTTGCTGTAAGGCATCCAGATCTTTTATTATCACCATTTCACCTGCTTCTTCCATTGCTTTATACCAGGCAAGTTGTCCTTGTGTTTGTGCCCATGCCTGGTAAGGTGAATGCCAACCGGGCAAAGGATTTGAAGGCGCAACATATCTTGCGATTTGTGTTGCAACTACAAGCCCGACATTTCCTTTTCTCAATGCAGTTAATGAAACCGTTCCTTTACATCTGTCCGGTTTGTCATTCAAACCTTTTTCACGATTTCTTATATCTAAAACCGGTTGTGTTAGATCACGATTCCACTCCATCGCATTCATGCTTAAATCTAAATGCGCATCTATCGTAAACATGAAAGAATTATTTATAGAGTAATGTATTAGTAACTAGTTATGGGTTATGGGACGTTCTTGCTTAATTAGCTCATAACTCACCATTCGCAAACAGTGTAAGTTTTCTACATTATAATCCTGCCAATCTCCCACCATCAACAGGTAAGTTAACACCATTGATATATGATGCTGCAGGCGTGCATAAAAATGCAACTGCCTGTGCAAAATCTTCCGGTTCGCCTAACCGACGTGCAGGCACTTGCGCAGCATTTCTTTTTTCAATTTCCTCAATGGTTGTATTGTTCTCTTTTGCCTGCTTGCCAAATAAATATTCAAGACGATCTGTTTTGGTATAACCCGGTAATACATTATTAACTGTAATACCGTAGAAAGCAATTTCATCCGCAAGTGTTTTTGCCCAGTTGGCAACAGCGGCTCTTACAGAATTTGAAATACCTAAACCCGGAATTGGTTCTTTAACTGAAGTAGAAACGATATTCACGATTCTTCCATAACCGGCTTTCTTCATACCGGGAACAAGCGTTTGTGCAAGTAGATGACTAGTTATAAGATGTGAATGAAAAGCCGTTAAAATATCTTCTGCTTTTGTTTCTATCATTGGTCCCGAAGCCGGACCACCACTGTTGTTAACAAGAATATGAATAATATTATTTTTTGAAAGATAAGCTTCAACTTTTTCTTTAACCTGTTGCGGTTGGGTTGAGTCTCCTGCAATAAAAGCATGTTGTTGCTGTTTTGCAGTACTTAATTGTTTTAAAGCTTCTTTCAGTTTTTCTTCTGATCTGGACAAGATGATAACTGTTGCGCCTAAATTAGCCAATTCCTTCGCAACTGCTAATCCAAGTCCTTGTGATGCTCCACCAACAAGCGCTGTTTTATTGGTAAGGTCTATATTCATAAGTTAGTTTTACAGATGAAAGTTTCAGCAGAAAGAATATGTATCACGCTTCCTGCAAACCCTTTATCTTCTTAGCAAGCCAGCTTTGTTTAACCGGTATTATCCAGTTGTTCAATAATTCCTGCTTTGTAGCAATGATATTATTAAAATATAAAGTATCTCCGTTTATAAATCCATTTTCCATAGCATAATTAAGTTGTGATAAAGGAAGCAACTGCACTTTATCTTTCACAATAAATGCAAGTAGTTGCCTGTCGAAAAGGTTTACTTTAAATTGTTGTTCAATCTGCTTTATTAGTCTTACAGATGAATCCGTGCTGCAGCCACTTACACCCATTTCTGTTTCATCTGCCATTATAATTATAAATTGCCCGAACAGTAAATTTGCCCAGCTTTTATTAGGTGTTCCATGCGTATGCCAGTTCTGCACAAAATCTTTTAATAATGGTTCGATCTGCAAAGCTTCAGGAATAGAAAATAAACGATTACTTTGATATATCCATACTCTTGACGAAGGAGCAAAATCTTCGGGCAACAAGTGCGCAAATTCTATATTCATCTCTTCTGTTTAAAAAAGCAAAGATACCTTATTCCATACTTGCAGCTATCATTTCAGCAACATCCAATACCGCTACTTCGCTTTCTTTTTCGCGATTTTTAACGCCATCTGTTAACATCGTATTGCAAAACGGACAAGCCGAGGCAATAACATTTACACCTGTATCCAAGGCTTCATCTGTTCGCTCAATGTTTATTCTTTTATCGCCCCGTTCTTCTTCTTTAAACATTTGAGCGCCGCCTGCACCACAACATAATCCATTGCTGCGGCAACGTTTCATTTCGATTAATTCGGCATCCAATGCTTCGAGTATTTTACGTGGCGCTTCATAAATATTATTCGCACGACCGAGATAACAACTATCGTGATAAGTAATGCGTTTACCTTTAAAACTGCCTCCTTCTTTGAGTTTTATTTTGCCTTCATCAATTAACTGCTGTAAAAAAACGGTGTGGTGAATTACCTCGTAATTACCGCCAAGTTCAGGATATTCATTCTTGAAAATATTGAAGCAATGCGGACAGGCAGTAACTATTTTTTTTATGCCATAACCATTTAATACCTGTATGTTATTATAAGCCATCATCTGGAATAAAAATTCATTGCCTGCTCTTCTTGCAGGATCGCCGGTGCATGCTTCTTCTTTTCCCAGGATTGCATATTTTACACCTACTTTATTTAAAATGGTTGCAAATGCTTTTGTTATTTTTTGTGCTCGCTGATCAAAACTTCCGGAGCAGCCAACCCAAAATAAAATTTCGGGTGATTCGCCATTCATCATCATTTCTGCCATGCGGGGAATGTGCATATCTCAGTTTTTTTCAAAAGTAATTTAAAAAGATAAAGTAGTGATAAAGCTTTGAGTTGCGGACTATGAGATATAAAAAAAGACTTTAAGATTAGAGTTTCAGATTATAGCTTCACAACCGTACAAGTGTGCGACGCAAGTAAAGTATAATAGTAGTTCTTAAGCCGGGTACAAAAATGTTCTTCTCAATTAAACTAAAAAGAAAACTTATAAATAGGTATTTTTATCGCGATTAATTCAATGCTGATGAAGTTTAGTTTTACCTATGATAAAAAGAAGGTGATACAAGGTTTACGTTATCATTTTATTTCAAGAAATGAGATACGTATTCTTATTGTGCTTGTAAATATTTTTGCTATCATGGCGGCCGTGTTGCTTGCTTTTAAAAAAATTTCGCCTCAGCCATTTTTATTAAGCTCGTTGCTTTGGTTCTTTTTAATGATCGCTTTCTGGTATATTTTACCTTACACGATTTATAAAAGAGCAGCAACCTTTAAAGAGAGTTTCACCATTATTTTTTTTGAAAGATACATTCGGCTGGAAAATGCAAGAGGTTATGTTGACTGGAACTGGAGCGACTTCTCTCACTTTTTGGAGAGCCCCAACTTTTTTCATTTATATCTTTCTTCAAAAGCTTTTTTTCTTATTCCGAAAGATGGCATGACGCCGGAGTATGTTGCAGATGTGCGTCGCATACTTACATCAAAAATTGGCAGAAATTAATTATAACTTTTTTTCCATTACATAATGTGGAATAGTTACTTCTTCAAACTCCTCTCCTACAACGTTGTAACCAAGCTTTTCATAAAAACCAACAGCGCTTTTACGGGCATGCATGAGGATTTTTTTATAGCCGCGGTCTCTTGCAATATTCTCCGCAAACTGCAGCAGTACCCGGCCAATACCTTTCCCTTGCAGGCCTGAGATAACGACCATTTGCCGCAAACGCACGGTTGAAGGATCGGTTTGTGTAAGCAGGCAACAACCTTCGAGATGATCATCTTCAAAGCAACCTATATGAATATCATCTTTTTCACGATTTAGCTCTTCTTCATCAAATTGCAATCTCAATGGTTTGCGTAATAAGTTATAACGCAGTTCTACCATTTGCGTGTACTCCTTACTTCCATGATCAATAATTCTAATGGCCATAGCAACAGATTGTAAAATTGAGCTTCAATTTAGTAATGTTTTTTTAAAATGTTCTAAATCCCTAAAAGGACTTTTTACAGGCGTGCTGTATTAAAAAAATTCTATAAATTCAAGCGGCAGAAGAAATAAAATCAAATCTAAAAAAAGCAACAGGCCAAAAATTCCCCTTAGCAAGTAGAGGGATAAAACAAAAAACACATATATCATTGCTTATTGTACAAAAATTATATTTTTGCGCCTGTAACTAAAAACTTTTACAATGTCAGACATCGCAACAAGAGTAAAGAAAATCATTGTTGACAAATTAGGAGTAGATGAAGCAGAAGTAACAAATGAAGCTTCTTTCACCAACGATTTAGGTGCAGATTCTCTCGACACCGTAGAATTGATAATGGAATTCGAAAAAGAATTCAACATTTCTATTCCTGATGAACAGGCAGAAACCATTACAACTGTTGGTCAGGCTATTACTTACCTCGAAGAACACGCTAAGTAAAAGGTAACAGTTATTTGTAATAATTGATCCGCCTCTGACGGCAGCTCAAAAATTGCCGCTGGAGGCGGATTTATAACATCAAACACAGGCATTATTATTTATGCAATTAAAGAGAGTAGTTGTAACAGGCCTCGGAGCGATAACGCCTTTAGGCAATACTTTGCAGGATTACTGGAATGGGCTTATAAACGGTGTTTCCGGCGCTGATTATATCACTCAGTTTGATGCATCAAAATTTAAAACACGTTTTGCCTGCGAGGTAAAAAACTTCGATCCAACTCAGTTCATGGATCGCAAGGAAGCCCGTAAAATTGATCGCTTCACGCAACTTGCTCTTGTATCGAGCGATCAGGCTATGATTGATGCCGGGCTTACCAAAGAGAACATTAATCCTGATTGGATCGGTGTTGTTTTCGGAAGCGGCATTGGCGGACTTATCACGTTTCAACAGGAAGTGATGGATTTTGCTAAAGGTGATGGAACACCTCGCTTTAATCCTTTTTTCATTCCTAAGATGATCCTTGATATTGCTGCCGGGCAAATATCTATGCGCCATAATTTACGTGGACCCAACTTTGCTGTTGTAAGTGCCTGTGCTACAAGTACCAATGCCCTGATCGAGGCTTTCAATTTACTGCGTTTAAACAAAGCTGATATTATTTTAACAGGTGGAAGCGAATCGGTTATAAGCGAAGCCGGTGTCGGCGGTTTCAACGCTATGAAAGCCATGAGCGAAAGAAACGATGATCCAAAAACGGCGAGCCGTCCTTATGATAAAGACCGTGATGGTTTTGTTATGGGTGAAGCAAGTGGCGTTATCGTTCTTGAAACACTTGAACACGCATTGGCAAGAGGTGCGAAGATTTATTGTGAAGTCGCGGGTGGTGGTGCAACTGCTGATGCTTATCATATAACAGCGCCGCATCCGGAAGGATTGGGTGCAAGAAATGTTATGATAGCCGCTTTGGAAGATGCACACATGAAGCCCGACGAAATTGATTACATTAATACACACGGTACATCAACGCCATTGGGTGATGGTGCAGAAGTGAAAGCCATCCTTGATGTTTTTGGAGATCATGCTTACGACCTGAACATCAGTTCAACAAAATCAATGACCGGCCATTGTCTCGGTGCTGCCGGTGTGATAGAAGCAATTGCCTGCATAATGGCTGTGAAAAATGATATTGTTCCTCCTACTATCAATCACTTCACTGATGATCCCGATCTTGATCCTAAACTTAATTTCACTTTTAATAAAGCTCAACACCGCACCGTTAACGCCGCACTAAGTAATACTTTTGGATTTGGCGGGCATAATGCAGCGGTAATTGTAAAGAAATACGTAGCTTAACATTGTGTTTATAATCAACCGGATATTTAAAAAATCTACAAAGTCTTCTTTCGAAAAACAGCTCAAAAATGTACTGGGTTTAAAGCCCGGTAAAGTGTCACTTTATCAAACAGCGCTTAGTCATCGTTCGGTGAAAGAAAGTGCCGAAGAGAACAATGAACGTCTTGAATATTTAGGTGATGCTGTTTTAAGTGCTATAATCGCCGATTACCTTTTTAAGCGTTATCCGTATAAAGGCGAAGGTTTTTTAACCGAGATGCGCAGCAAAATGGTCAACCGTCAAAAGCTGAATGATGTGGCTTTGAAAATGGGCCTTAAAAAGTTAACTTTTTACAACAAGTTCGACAATGCTTTAAAAGGAAGCCAGATTTTTGGTAACACACTGGAAGCGTTGGTTGGCGCTCTTTATATCGACAAAGGTTACAGAACAACCCATCGCTGGGTGTTGCAACGTATTGTTATCCCACATTTGTTTGTTGATGATCTTGAACAAATAGATATTAATTTAAAAAACAAGCTAATCGGTTGGGCAAGCAAAAACGGAAGATTATTAGAGTTTGAAACGATCGATGAAAAGCTTGAAAATGGACGTCGTATTTTTACCATTGCAGCAGTACTTGATGGCGAACAGCTTTCGCAAGGAAGAGGTTTTAATAAAAAAGATGCAAGCCAGATAGCTGCACAGCTAGCAATAGAAAAATTAAAGTTGTAATATTTTTTTAGTGATTTTATAATGGATTAGTCGTTCCAAATACGCCAGTTTTCTTCGGCTTGCAGAACAAGCATTTCATAACCGTTTTGTATCACTGCACCTTTTTGTTCGCCTAATTGTAGAAATTTTGTTTTGGCAGGATTATACACCAGATCAAATAAATAATGCTCAGGTGTTAAAAGTGCATAAGGTATAGCAGGACAAGTATCATTTTTCGGATACGTTCCAAGTGGTGTACAGTTAATGATAATGGTATATTCTTTTATCACTTCATCATTCAAATCATCATAAGAGAAAATATTGTTTTCTATTGATCGGGTTCTTGAAACAAAGCGAAAATTTATTTGTAATTTCTTCAACACAAATTCCACTGCTGCAGCTGCACCACCCGTTCCTAATATCAGCGCATTTTTATGATGCGGCCTCAATTGCTTTACGAAAGACTTTTCAAAACCAACTACATCTGTATTAAAACCGATCAATTTATCCTTTTCAATTCTTATACAATTACAGGCACAAATTTGCCGCACTGTTAAACTTGCTTCATGAAGAAATGGAATAACTGCTTTTTTATAAGGAATAGTAACAGCTATACCTTTCAAATTATTTTCTTGTAAAACTTCAGGAAGATGATCAATATTTTTTATAGAAAAATTTTTGAAAACAGCATTTGTTATGCCTTCACGTTGAAACTTTTCGTTGAAATATTTTTCAGAAAATGAATGTGAAAGAGGAAAACCGATAAGTCCGTAAACATTCATCTGAAAATTTTTTGTTGTTATATTAAGTACAGATGGAACTTCATGATGGCAAATGCAGCATTATCATGATCTTTTTATCAGCAATCTTTATGTTTACCGTTGAGATATAAATGAAAAGTATCGCCACGTAAACCAATACGCATTGTTTCCAAAGGAATAACTTCTATTGGTGCAATGTTTCCGAGATTAACATTACAACCAAGCAATTCGAGAAAGTATAATTGTTGTTCTTTTTGTGGTGCTTCCCATAATATTTTTTCGCCGGGAATCTGTGTAAGAATCTCATTCACCAAGCCTTCACGCACTTCTCCGCTGCCACGATAAATACCTACCGTACCCGCTTCTCTTGCTTCAGCAATAACATAAGAAGATCCGGCTTCCAGTTCAGCACGCATCTGTTCTATCCATTTGTAGGGAGGAATGATATGCGTTGCATCTTTACTTCCAACTTCACTTAAAACAACACCATGTTTTGTAAGTTTTTCAATGTAACCACATTTTTCTGCATGAGGAATGGTGATGGAACCATCGCTCACTTCCATGTATGAAATATTATAATCTTTGCAAACAGCTATGTAATCATTAAACTGGTTACGTATAAGAAAAGCTTCAAACAAAGTGCCGCCAAAATAAACAGGAATATCGTATGACTGATAAACTTCAATTTTTTCACGAAGGTTTGGCGTAACGAACGAAGTACCAAAACCAAGCTTCACAATGTCAACATGCGGATGAGAAATACTTAGAAAATTCTTTACGTCGTTTATACTAAGACCTTTATCCATTACCATTGTTAATCCGCTCTTACGAGGCTTAGGGCTCCTGGCAGGGATCTGTGATAGATTGAAATTCATGCTTTACCTTTTGCGGTTGCAAAAATAGGAAACGAAGTGTTTTATTAACACAATAATTCGTTTGACGGTGATAAGAACAATACTACAAGAATTAAAATGATACAAACATAGTCTTTGATAATAGAAGTTTTGCAATTTTTTATAAATCAATTTTCCTGAGCTTCTAAATAAGTGGAGGGAAATTAAGAGTTTGCAGAATTGAAAGTTTCTACTAACCCAATTCCATAACAAAAATACTTACCACATTTTTTAAGATCATTTCTCAACTAATAATATGATTGCTTCATTTGACAACGCCTCTATTTCTACGTTATCAACATCCCAAATAATTAATCCATCTCTTGCTTCAAGAAGCCGGTATTGTACTTCAAAAGCACCTTCTATTACAAAAGCTAACAAGCCTTTACTCTGCTTTCCAAATACATGTAATGCTTCCGATCTTCCTGTAAATTTTCCTATCCATAATTTGTAAGAAGATTGCGGCAAGAAAGAAGAAAGCTCTATTAATTCATTTCTTTTTTCTGTATCAAAAACAGTGGTTTGAAAAAATTTACTATTACCTGCTTTATCATCTTGAAAACGAAAAACGAGGAAGTTGGTAAGCTCCGATTCAAAGTGATTTTTAAGTTCGATCACGGTATTTGCCCGGGCATTTATTCTCTGAATTTCTCCAACTTCAACAGTAGCAAAGTTGCCGGCGCTATCAGAATATACAACAGCGCCGACAACAGGTAACAAAATAATTTCTGAATCATCGTTAATAGAAATTGTGAACGTGCTTTTTGCTGCAAGAACGATATCAGATAATCCTTTGAACGTGCAAAATGCAGATTCATTACAAAACGCAGATTCAGTGTCTAAACTTTCAAAGCTTCTCCATGTATTGCATTCGTTAATTTTACGTTTGCCCGCCAAAAAAATGTAGGCTTTATTTTGAGGTATCATAATTATCAATTGTTCTTATGATTCAACAGTAATAATATGTGTAAGCACATATCCATCATTAATATTGCCTGTAACTGTAGCCAGCTCACTTGCAAGTGAATCAGCAAAAACATTATCCCTGTCGTTTGATGTATCCTGTGTGCCTCTTGTATAATAATTAGTTGCAGTTGTGTACACAGTATTGCAAACATCCGTAGGAAAAGCAATCTGAGTTACCTTTAAAGATGTGCCGTTAGCACTGTAAATATGCA
>JAEZRL010000032.1 GCA_023440945.1 Bacteroidota bacterium | reverse complement strand
ACAATCAAGAGAACGCAACCATTGAAATTGAACAAGGTTCGTAAAACAAAAAAAACAACAAGTATAATACTTGCAACGCTGTTCAACCACTTATTTATCACTTCAATTGCACAATCACCTCTTGATATGAAAATAAAAAAAGAGGCTTGCTATTTTAAGAAAGCCTCTTTTTATAGAGAAAAAAATTACTTTTTTATCGCAGCGATTCCCGGCAACTCTTTTCCTTCAAAATATTCCAGCATTGCACCGCCACCGGTTGATACATAACTTACTTGATCTGCATAACCAAATTTATTAACCGCTGCAACGCTGTCGCCACCCCCAACTAAAGAAAAAGCACCGTTCTCAGTAGCTTCTGCAACGGCTTTTGCAATTGCTTTTGTGCCATGTTGAAATTTTTCCATTTCAAAAACCCCCATTGGCCCATTCCATAAAATTGTTTTTGAATGGTGGATAACCTTAGTAAAAGTTTCGCAGGCCAATGTCCCAATATCCAATCCCATCCAACCCTCAGGAATGTTATTACTTAATGCACTTGATACTTCTGCATCCGCAGCAAACTTATCTGCAATGATCGAGTCGCCCGGCAAATGAATACATACACCTTTTGCTGCAGCTTTTTTCAGTAACTCATTCGCTGTATCTACTCTGTCTTCTTCACACAAAGAATTACCGATATTTCCGCCTTGTGCTTTGAAAAAAGTATAAGCCATTCCACCTCCAATGATAATATCAGTTGCCCTATCCAATAAATTTTCGATGATCAGTATTTTATCAGAAACCTTGGCGCCACCGATAATTGCGAGAAAAGGTTTTTCTGCCTGATGCAAAACTTTATCTGCACTTGCAACTTCATTTTCCATCAGCAGACCAAACATCTTTTTATCTTTATCAAAATAATCTGCAATAACAGCAGTAGATGCATGTGCACGATGTGCGGTGCCAAAAGCGTCATTCACATAAACATCCCCTAAGCGGCTTAATTTTTCTGCAAAAGCTTTATCGCCTTTTTCTTCTTCTTTATAAAAACGCAGATTCTCCAGCAACAACACTTCACCAGGTTTAAGATCGTGTGCCATTGCAACGGCCTGATCGCTTATGCAATCACTTGCAAATTTCACCGGAACATTTCCCAATATCTCACTTAAATGATTAACCAAATGCTTCAAAGAATATTTTTCTGTTGGTCCATCTTTAGGTCTTCCCAAATGACTCATTAAAACAACGCATCCGCCATCACTCAAAATTTTTTTGATGGTAGGTACTGCGGCTCTCATGCGTGTATCGTCTGTAATTTCATATTTCTCATTTAAAGGAACATTAAAGTCAACCCGTATCAAAGCTGTTTCTCCGGAGAAGTTGTGTTGTGAGAAGTTTTCCATGTTGTTAGTTTAATTAGTGATTTACACGATGATCCGTTATTTGTTATTGAGTAGTAACAAGGGATTCAAAGTTAGCTTCAAATATTTGTTTAAAGAATGGTAAGTAATACCATTAATATGAAAAAAGATGATAACTGATTTAAAAGGCTACAAAAAAACCGCAGCATTATGCACTGCGGTTTTTTTCCTGCTAATTATATAACAAGGCGTTGAAGTGAGTGACACAACGATGTTGAATAAAGCACTTCAGTTTGTTCCATAAAACTATTTGGAAATAAGACCTGCAAAATATTTTACAGTTCTTACCAACTGGCTTGCATAACTCATTTCATTATCGTACCAGCTAACAACTTTTACCAATTGTTTATCTCCTGTTGTAATAACTTTTGTTTGTGTGGCGTCGAATAAAGAACCGTAGTGCATGCCAATAATATCTGTGCTTACGATATCATCTTCATTGTAGCCAAAGCTCTCGTCGCTTGCAGCTTTCATCGCAGCATTCACTTCTTCTACTGTAGTTTTTTTGGCACATAAAGCAACCAATTCTGTTGCAGAACCAGTGATAACAGGAACACGTTGCGCACCACCATCTAATTTTCCTTTCAGTTCGGGCAGTACCAAACCGATTGCTTTTGCAGCGCCGGTGCTGTTAGGAACAATGTTCGCAGCAGCAGCCCTTGCACGACGAAGATCACCCTTTGGATGTGGTGCATCCAATGTATTCTGGTCATTTGTATAAGCGTGAATGGTTGTCATGCTGCCCACTTCAATTGTAAATGCATCGTTTAATGCTTTTGCCATTGGTGCAAGACAATTGGTTGTACAGGACGCGCAACTGATTATTGTTTCGCTGCCATCCAAGATATCATGGTTAACATTAAATACAATTGTCTTAAGATCGCCTGTAGCAGGTGCGGAAATAACTACTCTTTTAGCGCCGGCTTTCAAATGTGCTTCGGCTTTTGTTTTATCTGTGAAGAAGCCTGTGCTTTCAATAACCACATCCACATCGTGTTGTCCCCAGGGAATTTGTGAAGGATCCTTCTGTGCATAGATATTTACTTCATCACCATTAACTATAATAGAATTTTCGGTACTTTTTACTTCGCCATCAAAACGCCCCTGCGCGCTATCGTATTTCAACAGGTGTGCAAGAACCTTCGGACTTGTTAAATCATTTATCGCAACCACGTCAATGCCTTCCATGTTATAGATCTGGCGAAAAACCAACCGGCCAATACGACCAAAACCATTGATCGCAACTTTTACTGTGCTCATGTTTTAAATGTTTATATTTTTAAAAAGCACCGCGAATTTACAAGTAATGCTTTTAAAAGCGATGATATTTTTTCATTCAACAGCCTTATCCTCCTTTTTCTCAAAAACTAAAAAGCGAGAACTTAAACTTAAAATTTTACATTTGAAATCCGAAATTCGACACAGAGGAGATAAACCAGCCACTAGCAGTCCCCAACATTTAACCTGCAACAAATGCCAAAAATTGAATTAAGTAATATAAGCACCAGGGCACCTGAAGATGTTCAAAAAGAAGATATTAAGAACAAAACAAAAGATATACTGGAAGAGCTTGACGACCTCCAGAATTTATTGTATGCAGAATCAAAACATGCTGTGCTTGTAATAATCCAAGCAATGGATGCAGGTGGAAAAGATGGCGCTATACGAAATGTTTTTGGCAGTCTAAATCCACAAGGCGTTACCGTTCATTCTTTTAAGCAACCAACAGCAGAAGAACTTGCACATGATTTTCTTTGGCGGGTGCATAAGGTTACTCCGCCAAAAGGCATGATACAAATATTCAATCGTTCGCAATATGAAGATGTTCTTATAACTCGTGTGCACAAAATGATTGATGATTCAACTGCTAAAGAAAGAATGAATGCAATCAATAATTTTGAAAAATTGCTGCAGGTGCATAACAATACCCATATTTTGAAATTCTATTTACATGTATCGCCTGAAGAACAGCACGAACGTTTGGAAGAACGTTTAAGCAATCCGAAAAAACAATGGAAATACAACGAGCAGGATTTTGAAGAAGCCAAATTATGGAATGATTATATGCAGGCTTACGAAGATGTCTTTGAAAATTGTAACGAAGTTCCGTGGACAATCGTACCGGCAGATCAGAATTGGTACAAGGAATATATTATTGCATCTTCGCTTCTCAACTTGCTCAAGTCGTTGAATATGCGTTATCCGGGATTAAAAAAATAGCCGCTTTTTCTTTTAATATTCACTTCTTAGCCTTAATTTAATCACCTCAAACTAACGCTTATGTCTTTTCTTAAAGAATTTAAAGAGTTTGCCGTTAAGGGCAATGTAATGGATCTCGCAGTAGGTGTTATCATCGGTGCTGCCTTTGGTAAAATAGTAGATTCAGTTGTTAACGACATTATCATGCCTATCGTCGGCATTTTTTTCAAAGCCGATTTCAGTAATCTGTACCTCCCGCTTGCCAGTAATGTTCCTGCAAATGTTACACTCGCCGAGGCACGTAAAGCGGGTCCTGTTCTTGCATGGGGCAATTTCCTAACCATTATTCTCAACTTCATCATTCTCGCTTTTATCGTTTTCCTGCTGGTTAAGGGCATGAACAGTTTAAGAAGAAAACACGAAGCGAAAGTGGCTGTTGAGTCTGCACCTGCGCCGGAACTTACCGCTACAGAAAAATTACTTACGGAAATTCGTGATGAGTTAAAAAAGCAGTAATTCACTTTCAGTGTGGATATTTATTGCCTTACTGTACGCCTGTAAACAATACATTTGTACAGGTTCGTATTGAGTATTATTTTGATACCGGCATTGGTTTTTATTTCGATAGCAGTTATTTGATTTTTGCCTCAATGAACGCCGTAGTCTATTATTATACCGGCTATGGCATTTCATGGCATCTTCGTTGCGTCGCAATCACTTCATCTGTAAATCAATAGGCATCTTCAATATTCAGTTCAAACCCTTCAACTAAAAACAATGGCAGTAAATACAGCAGCATATCAAATAAAATTAGATCAGTTCGAAGGCCCTTTCGATCTTCTTTTATTCTTTATTGAAAGGGATGAACTGGATATTTATAATATTCCTATTACAAAGATCACCAACGATTTTCTTGCCTTTATACACGAACAGGAAAAGCTGAATATTGAATTAAGCAGCGAATTCATCCTTTTCATTTCCACTTTAATGCGCATAAAAGCAAAGATGTTGTTGCCACGAAAAGAAATAGATGCACAAGGCAACGAAATAGATCCGAGACAAGAATTAGTTGATAAGATTTTAGAATACAAGCGTTTTAAAGAAGCGGCCACACAAATGGCTGAAATGGAAGCCCTGCGTATGCTGATGGTTAAACGTGGCAATTTGCAAAAAGAACTTTCGCTAATAGGAGAAGAAGCGGCTGAAGGAACCGAAATACAAACACTTACGCTTTTTAAACTGATGAAAGCGTTTGAGAAAGTGATGCAACGCGTTCACGACAGACAAAATAAACCTGTGCACACAGTTGTACGTTATAATTATACAATGGAAGAAAGCCGGGAAAACATGCTGAATAAAGTATGCAGCGAAAAAACGGTTTCTTTTGAAAATATTTTTGAGAACTGCGAAAATAAAATTCACGCCATCTTTTTGTTTCTTTCCCTGCTTGAACTTGTTCAGCTAAAATATATGACCATTATGGTAGGCGAAGGAAGAAACAATTTTATAGTTGAATGGAATGATGAACGTGAAGAAGAACCTGCAACCGGCTTAATAACGGAAAACTAATATTATCCTACTTTTTAACAATACTGTTCAAATTAGAGCATAAAAAAAGCCACCGTAGAAACGGCGGCCTTGTCTTGGGAATATTTTTAAACCCATGACATGCAAAAAGTATCTTTATCGGCAATTGCCGGTTAATTTTACAGCTATTTTCTCTGGGAATTATCCTGTGGAAGTAATTACACTACAAAATTAATTTTCCTTTTCATAAAAGAAAGTCAAGGAAACCATTAAGTATTTAAAAAATCACTTAAAAATACTCCTGGCACAAATAATCGTAATTGGCTTAAAACTTGATTCGGGTTATAATTATTGTGCAACTAAAAAAACTTTGTATGCAAACGAATAAAACCTCAAAAAACCAGTTTGACATTTTAACCGCTCCTCTAGAAATGGAAAATGTAATAACGATGATTGCAGATGATGAAGACGAAGGTGCAACACAGGAAGATTCAGAACTTTTGGATGATGTATTAAGTGATGAACCTGATGAAGATGATGATGACGATGATGAACTGGAAGAAGAGGATATAACTGTAGAAGAAGAAGATGTTCCCTTAGATGAAGCCGATTTAGAAGAAAATGATATGGATGAAGAAGATATCGAAGACATTGAATGGGACGAAGATGAAGACGAGGAAGAAGATGATGACACAATTTAAATGTTCATTGTCTAAAATGCACTATGCTGATTTATAAGCCGGTAATTTTGCCGGCTTTATTATTTTAAGCAAAACTTCGCATTGCCGCTAAAAAAATAGTTAGGATATAATTATCATTTCAAAACTTGTGCTCCTCCAATTATCTTTGGCGCTAAACACTGGCAATGAAAAAGAAAATTGCCCTCGTTACGGGCGGTTACAGCGGCGAAGCGGAAATAAGTTATAAAAGCGCCATAACTGTTTCAAACAACGTTGACAGGGAAAAGTTTGATGTTTATACCATTGATATAAATCCTCGTGGCTGGACGTATGAAGATGAAAGCGGCAATAAATCGGCTGTGGACAGAAGTGATTTTTCCATCATTGCAAATGGTCATAAAATAAATTTTGATGCAGTACTAATGTGCATTCATGGTACTCCCGGCGAAGATGGAAAACTACAGGGTTATTTCGATATGCTTCATCTCCCTTACACCAGTTGCGATGCCGCAACATCTGCCTTAACTTTCAACAAAAGATTTACGGTAGCGGTTGCAGCATTTGGCGGCATAAAAGTGGCAAAGTCAGCGTTATTAATAAAAGGAAAATTTGAGAATGCAGATGAGATAGCCTCATCCCTGCAA
>JAEZRL010000228.1 GCA_023440945.1 Bacteroidota bacterium | reverse complement strand
GGCATCACCACTTCGGTTTCCGGATCACCCATGCGGCAATTGTATTCTATCACATACGGTTCATCATTCACCTCTATCAAACCAAAAAAGATAAAACCTTTATAGATAAGCGATTCTTTTTGCAAACCTTCGATCGTTGGTTTGATAATCCTTTCTTCCACTTTTTGCATAAAAACATCATCCACAAATGGAACCGGACTAACACAACCCATACCGCCGGTATTTAAACAGGCATCGGCTTCCCCAATTCGTTTATAATCTTTTGCATGACCGATTATCTTATAATCAGTGCCATCCGTAATAACAAACACACTTACTTCAATACCGGAAAGAAACTGTTCTATAACTACTTTGGAGGATGCTTTGCCAAACTGTTCTTCAATTATCATTTCTTTAAAAACCTGCAATGCTTCGCTTTGGGTCTGGCAAATAATAACGCCTTTCCCGGCAGCCAAACCATCGGCTTTTAAAACGATCGGTAAAGTATGATGCCTGATATAGTCTTTTCCCTCTTCATAATGCATCGCATCAAATTCTGCATACGCTGCTGTTGGAATGTGGTGTCGCTGCATGAATTTTTTTGAGAAAGCTTTGCTGCCTTCCAGTTGTGCGCCCGCAGCAGAAGGACCAATGATAATTCCTTTCCACAATTCCTGTTTTGCAGATGGAATGGCAAGATGAAAATAATCATAAATGCCGTTGACCAAAGGTTCCTCTGGCCCAACAACCATCATTTCTATTTGCTGTTTCAAGCAAAATTTATTGATCGCTTCAAAATCGTTTACATCAAGGCTTACGTTCTCACCGCATTGTGCTGTTCCTGCATTGCCGGGAGCAATAAATAATTTTGAACAATGTTTGCTTTGCGCCATTTTCCACGCCAGTGCATGTTCCCTTCCGCCTGAACCCAATAAAAGAATTTTCATTGATCCTGTTTTTTATAAAGATGTAAAATTTATTGCGCGAAAGTAAACAGTATTGATAATTTAGAATTTGGTATTTAAAAAATCTCTGTATTTTGAGCCACTCTGTAAAATCTTACTAAGCTCTAACGATTAAACCTGTTTAAATGGCTGAAGAAATTTCAAGAAAAGGACATCCGAAAGGTTTGTATGTGCTTTTTGCAACGGAAATGTGGGAACGGTTCAACTATTATGGCATGCGTGCCGTATTGGTTTTATTTATGACGAAGGCTTTGATGTATAATGAAGTTTTTTCTTCACAGTTATACGGAAGTTATACGAGTCTTGTTTACCTCACACCTTTAATTGGCGGGTATGTGGCAGACCGTTACTGGGGCAACAAGCGTTCGATTATTTCAGGTGGTTTGATAATGGCTATCGGCGAATTTATTTTGTTTTTTTGCGGCTCTACTTATGAAAGTTCTCCGCAACTCTCAACAGCTTTATTTTATTCCGGGCTTGGTTTTATGATTGCAGGCAATGGTTTTTTCAAACCAAATATTTCTTCGATGGTAGGCCAGTTATACCCGAAAGGCGACAGAAGAATAGATGCGGCTTACACTATTTTTTACATGGGTATAAATGTTGGTGGCGCTTTAGGCCCTTTTATCTGCGGATTAGTTGGCGATACCGGTAATCCCGCAGATTTTAAATGGGCTTTTTTAGCTGCAGGAACAGGAATGATCATCAGCGTTATCGTTCAAAAAGTTTTTCATACAAAATATGTAAGAGATCCACAAGGTCATTTATTGGGATTAACACCGAAAGATTCTCCTAAAGGGGCAACAAGTCCTTTGCTAATTGTAGGCGGACTTATTGCGCTTTCCTTATTAATGATAGGAATGCTATATGTGGATGTACAAGTTTTCAGTTACCTCGCTTATCTCTTGATCGCCTCAGCCATTTTTATTGCGATACTTGTTTTTGCGGACAAAAGTCTAACCAATATAGAAAAGCAACGTATAGGGGTAATATTTATCGTTGCGTTTTTTGTGGTGTTTTTTTGGAGTGCTTATGAACAGGCCGGTGCTTCACTTACCTTTTTTGCAGATCAGCAAACGCAAAGAGATCTTGGATTTTTTGTTGTTCCGGCAAGTTGGTTTCAATCATTAAACTCGATCTTCATCATCATTCTTGCACCTTTGTTCGCTTTTTTTTGGCTGAAGTTAGGTAAGAGGGAACCCTCCTCTCCCACTAAAATGGCCTGGGGATTATTGCTTCTTGCACTCGGTTATTTATGGATCGCATTTGGCGTGAAAGATGTTAATCCCGGCGTTAGGGTAAGCATGATATGGTTAACAGGTATGTACTTTCTGCATACTTGTGGCGAGCTTTGTTTATCACCGATAGGGTTATCACTGGTAAATAAATTAGCGCCTTTCAAATTTGCTTCTTTGCTAATGGCGGTTTGGTTTTTGGCAAATGCTGCAGCAAATAAATTAGCGGGAATATTAAGCGCTTTGTATCCATCCAATGGCAGAACAACTTCCTTCCTTGGTTATCAAATGACGAACATGAATGAGTTCTTTATGCTGTTCGTATTTATGTCCGGCACTGCGGCATTGATCTTATTTATTATAAGCGTGAAGTTGAAAAAGATGATGCATTTGGATAAGCCATGATTTAGATAAGGAAAGGTTTCTCCCAAAAAGCATGAGAGGCATCTATAACATATTCCTGCCTTTTCTTGAATTTTGTGAGATAATAAATTAATACAAAGTTTCTCACAGGAAGCACCGAACATTATTGAATACGCTATAGCTCAGAACTAAGGTTGCAGTTTGGCATCACCATCTCGTGCTGCTTAAAAGCAAAATCACCGATTTGTTCAATTCTTTTTAATTATCATTTGATAGCGAACACAATAAAAAAAGCCCTGCATACATGCAGGACTTTTACATTGCTAATTAGTTCTATTTAATGACCACCATTTGGAGATTGCTGCCCCTGGCCTTGTTGTTTTTGCATCTGTTCCTGTAATTGTTGCAATTGTTCAGGTGTTAAACCATTCATGCCTTGTCCTGGTTGTTGTTTCGGTGCATCTTTTATATCCTTCACTTCAATATCGAAAACAAGGTTTGCAAACGGAGGAATTACTCCCTGGCTACCCTGTGGACCATATCCCAACATAGCAGGAACAAAAATAGTTCCTTTTGCACCTTTACCAAAATAAGGCAATGCTTCTTCCCAACCTGGAATAACGCCGCCGCTGCCAACAACTACGTCAAAAGGTTCGGTATGGCCTTTTGATGAATCCATGTTTGTATCAAATACTTCGCCATTGGATTGCAGATAACCTTTGTACATAATAGTTGCCTGCTTACCTGTATCTGCTTTTAGCGTTGCATCGCCGGGTGTTTCCAGTTTTACAAAAACACCGTTAGCAGTTTTTTCCGCTTTAATGCCTTTCTTATTCAAATAATCCTGGATACTTGCTATTTCACGATTTTTCTCATTTTCCATTTCTTTCTCATAATCAGCTCTTATCTCTTCTTCATTATTATAAGCTTTAAGAACAGAAAGTTTACCTTTTATCTGACCACCTTTTGTAAGGAAGGTGTTATATTGAAAGCTTGGATTATGCGCTTTAATAGAATCAACAAGAATGGTAAAATCAACGCTGTCACCAACTTTTAATTGTGGTAATAACTCCATGAAGGAAAGCTGAAATTGTTTGCCCGTATCAACTTTTGCAAAGCCGGGAATTTTACCGTAAGTAGAATTAAGCACTGTGTCTTTGTGTGCAGGAACAGTATATTCTACGTTGAATTTTACAAATTTGCCAACGCTTAATGGCTCGCCTCCTTTACCCGGATGAACTTTATATACAAGTCCGGATTTTGTTTTCTCATAATTTACCTGGCAGGATGTAGCCAGAAAACCCATTCTAGCTAATGCTAAGAATAAATGTTTAATCTGAGATTTTTTATTTTTTTTGGCCAGATGTAACCTCGCATTTTTATTTCTTATTATATTAAGTAGTTTGTTATGCTCGGTTTCATTGTTTTTATTGTGTAAAACTTTTATTGTAACTGGTCTTCGTATTGTTCCAGTATATTGACGAATTTTTTTACAGTATTATCTAAAGTATCACTGCTTCTTCCGCCGGCAGCATTTTTATGGCCTCCACCTTCGAAATGTTTGCGAGCAAAAGTATTTACATCAAAACAACCTTTGCTTCTGAAACTCCATTTGCGCTCTTCCTCGCGATCAATAACCAAAGCGCCAAACTTAATTCCTTCTATGGATAAAAGGTAATTTACAAGTCCTTCGGTGTCCCCGGTTTTAATGTCGAATTTTAATAGATCAGATTTTGGAATAGCCATCATTGCGGTATTGTA
>JAEZRL010000500.1 GCA_023440945.1 Bacteroidota bacterium | reverse complement strand
AATAGCGAACAAAGCGTACAAGAGTGCGACGCAAGTAAAGCTTAATAGAAATTCAAAAGCCGGGTACAAAATAAATCTTCGTATTTAAAGTTATATTGCTTTGAATTTTAAAGGATGAAGAAACTATTTTTTGCGATCTCGCTTTTATACAGTTGCCTGCTTTTTGCACAACGCGAACCGGATAAGATTTATATGCGGAATATCGGAAATGCAACTTTATTTCTTGCAGGAAATCAATTAGGCTACCCGATCATTCCTGTTGGTTCTGTTGGTTCGCTTGAGTTGCATTTTGATGACCTGGATGGTTATGTAAAAAATTACAGTTACACTTACCAGTTGTGCAATGCCGACTGGCAACCCGTTGATTTAAGTCCTTTTGATTATATTAAAGGTTTTTCGCAAAACAGAATAAGCCAGTACCGCGTTTCTTCTGTCGCCAAAACAAAATATGTTCACTACCAGGTAATGCTCCCGGAGAATAGTTCGGTACCAACCGTTAGCGGAAATTATCTTTTAAAAGTTTTTTTAAATGGTGATACCGGTAAACTTGCTTTCACAAAACGATTATTAATAGCAGAAGACCTTGTACCAATTGGCGCACAAATTCAGCAACCTTATAACAGCGAGTATTTCAAAACACATCAGAAAATAGAATTCTCGATTGATAAATCGAAGCTGAATATCATGAACCCAAAGCAGCAATTAAAAGTAGTTGTACTGCAGAATTACCGGTGGGATAACGCGGTTACTGGTGCACAGCCTTTGTATATGAAACCGAATTTGTATGAGTACAATGGAGAGAAAGATTTTTTATTCCCTGCTGGAAAAGAGTATCGCTGGATTGATTTACGCAGCTTTCGTTTTTTAAGTGACAGGATGGAAAGCGTTGATAAAAATGTCACCCCTTTTGAAGTAACAGTTGCACCGGATGCTGCAAGAATTCAAAACCGTTATTTGTATTATGAAGATTTGAATGGGTTTTATCAAATAGCAAGTACAGACCTGATTAATCCATGGTGGCAGGGCGACTATGCAAAAGTTCACTTCATATTTGTACCGCAGAATAACATTCCTTACGCAGGTAAAGATGTTTATATAGCTGGGCAAATGACGAATTATGAACAGAACGATACCACTCGCTTAACTTATAATGCCACTAAAGGAGCTTATGAAACCACTTTGTTTTTGAAGCAGGGCTATTATTCTTATATCTATATAACAAAGGATGCAAATAACCCCATTGCAAAACCAGATGTCACAGACACAGAGGGCAATTATTGGGAAACAGAGAACAATTACACAGTTCTTGTTTATTATCGTTCCTTTAGTGACAGAAGCGACAGGCTGGTGGGTGTAACAACTATTAATTCAAGAAGAAACAGGACAGGCTTTTAGTATAGAATCAGGCGCTTCAATAAAATATTTTTTTGAACCACCTAGAAACATAGGCACATAGTAAAACACATAGGATGTAAAAATGAAAATAGATTCAAAGAATAGAATAACAAAAACTATGTGAAATCCTATGTTTCTATATGCCTATGTGGCTCAGCTATATTTTATAGATAGATCCCAACTTCTATTAAATTATTTTCAAAAAATGTGCTTGAGTTAATAGTGCAAGGCTTATTTTTGCACCGGCAGGTCTTACACGACCAGCTCCTGCTGAACCCTCCCAGGGCAGGAATGCAGCAAGAGTAGGCGGTTGTAGCGGTGCGATGTAATAAGCCTGCCATTTTTTTGCCCCCTAACCCCCTGAAGGGGGGATATAAATTTTCAGGAATTTTTTAGTTAACCAATAAAGTCCCTCCAAAGGCGTTCAGGATATGAAATTTTTTCTCGACACAGCTAATCTTTCTCAAATCAAAGAAGCACACGATCTTGGTATTTTAGATGGCGTTACCACGAATCCTTCATTAATGGCCAAAGAAGGCATTACCGGGGAAAAAGAAATTATGAATCATTACAAAGCCATTTGCGAAATTGTAGATGGCGATGTAAGTGCCGAAGTAATATCTGTTAAGTTTGATGAGATTATTGCAGAAGGGCAAAAGCTTGCTGCTATTCATCCAAATATTATTGTAAAGGTCCCGATGATAAAAGAAGGGGTTAAAGCCATTAAATGGTTTAAGGATAACGGCATTGCTACTAACTGCACATTGGTGTTTTCTGCAGGTCAGGCAATTCTTGCTGCAAAGGCAGGCGCAAAATATGTTTCACCTTTTATCGGACGTATTGATGATACAGGTTGGAATGGTGTGCAGCTTATAGAACAAATTGCAGCAATATATTCCATACAGGGTTTTGAAACCGAAATTCTTGCCGCATCCATTCGTAATCCTAACCATATTGTTCAATGTGCCGAAGCCGGTGCAGATGTTTGTACTTGTCCATTGGATTCTATTCTTGGTTTATTAAAACATCCGTTAACAGATATTGGATTAGAGAAATTTTTAGCAGATGCAAAAAAGCTGAATTTTTAAAGAAGATATTTTACAACAATAAAATGCCTCAGTTGTGCTGAGGCATTTTTATTTGGAAAGATTTTAATCTGTAATTCAAACTTTAATTATGATCAACTTCTGAGAACCACAAAGTACACTAAGGAATACACGGCATTGTGCCCTTTGTGGTTAAACTATTTTCTATTTACTTATACGACGAGATATTTATAGCTTTAGATTCAATCCAATCATAAAATTTGTTCCGGCCATCGGGTAATAATAATTTTCTGTTGTAAAAGCTCCACTATAAATATAGCTGAAAGTATAACCGTTAGGCTCGTACTTCTTATTAAATATGTTATACACTGCAACGCTTATATTGCATTCTTTGAATAAGAAATTGCGAATGGTGTAAGCTGCTCTTGCATCCTGCAAAAAATAAGCGCCTAAACTTCTTTTATCATTTTGCGTATTATCGAGGAATTGTTCACCAACATATTTGCTCATCAAATTCAGCTCCATGTTTTTCGAAGGAAGAATATTAACAACACCACTTGCTATAACAGATGGCGAAAAAGAGATATCAATATTATGATGGGCAACCGCTTGTTGTGTTCCATCATCATAGTTATCGATATACTCCGTAAAGTCTTTTATCTTGTTTTTACTTAAACTGATATTCGCAGCAGCGTTCAGCCAGTTCGTAAATGCATAACTACCCTGTAGTTCAATCCCCATGCGATAACTGTACGGAACATTTGTCCGCGTATAAGAACCCACATCATTTATCTTTCCCGTTAACACAAGCTGATCTTTATACAACATGTAATACAATGTTGCACCTACATTATAACCCGTTGCCCTTTTACTGATGCCTGCTTCAAAATCATGAAGCATTTCTTTTTTAGGTTGCTCATTAATTGCAGCTTCAAAATCATCCCTGTTCGGTTCTTTATTGGCCAAAGCATAACTTAAATAAGCATTCCACCCATTGTTTAAGTAACTGATGCCTGCTTTGGGATTGATGAAATTAAAACTTCGCTTGATGAATAGTTCAGGATGATCTTCAAAGCCCTGCATATCATGCATAACATGACGGTACTGCACGTCGTTAAAAACACTCCATTTATTATTGAATTGATGCAACCATTTTATATAAACATTCTTATCTGTTTTGGTCGCAGGAAAGCGATAATATTCATAATCTTTCGGCACGCCAATATTCGCCCAAATGATATCTCCATAATGCTTACCATCATATCTTGTCCAGCTTCCACCTAGTGTTAATTCATCTTTATTTTTCTTATACTGAAGTGAAAATATTTGCCCGTAAAAATAGTTGTCAAGCCAGAGTTGGCGAACAAGATCTGTTGAAGTAATTGTATCCTTGCCAACAACAAAATCATCCAATCCATAATCATTAAAAGATGCATCGGTTTTGTATTCTTCATAATAACCTCTTCCTCTCGTTAAAAAACTAGCAATATTGAAGGAGAGATTATTATTAATGGATTGATTAAAGAACAACTGGTAATGATCCTGCTGATAATTATCTGTTTGATTGGGATAAGTATAATAATTATATTTTCTTTTGCTGCTGTTGAACAGATTAACAGAATCAGCAGGCGTAAAATAATAATTACCTACGTTGTTATAATAATAGTCCTTCAAATTTTCTTTTGTACCAAACAGTTTTGCCTGTGGCACGCCGTTCCATGCCTGGTAAGTTTTTTCTTTACCTGTGATTACATTCAAACGAAGCGAAGTTTTTTTGTTGATATAAGCCGTAGAAAAATACAATGATTGAAGACTACTGTTTGCCCTGTCAATAAACCCATCGCTTGTTATACGGCTTAAACGTGCATCAATGGTAAAGTGATCATCAATCAAACCGCTTCCAACTTTTACAGTGTTCTTCCAGGTATTGAAAGAACCATAACTGTTATTGCTTTCACCATAAGGTTTTTCGTTGAATTCATTTGTACTGAGGTTGATCGTTGCCCCAAAAGCACCTGCGCCGTTGGTAGAAGTTCCCACGCCACGCTGAATCTGAATTGAATTAACCGACGAAGCAAAATCAGGCAGGTCAACAAAATAAGTTCCCTGGCTTTCCGCGTCGTTATAAGGAATACCGTTGAGTGTAACATTAATGCGAGTTGCATCTGTTCCACGAATGCGGATGCCGGTATAACCAACACCGTTACCTGCATCTGAATTAACAACAACAGAAGGTGTTTGATTTAAAATAAAAGGAAGATCTTGTCCGTAATTGCGCTTAGCTATTTCCTGTTCGTTCACGTTCGTTTTAGTGAAAGGTGCCCTGTCTGATGCCCGGACTGCTTTTACTTCCAGCGGTTCAAGAAAATAAGCTTCATCTTCCAATGTTATGTTGAAGACAGGATTATTTTGATTGATGTTAACCTGTTGCTCAAAAGTTTTCTTCGAAACAAATTGTACGGTTAGTTTAGCGGTAGTGTTTTCAGGCACTTTACTTATTTGATAATTTCCGTTTGCATCGGTGATGAATGTAAATGTTTTGTTGTTCACCTGTAGCGTAATGGTAGCGCCTGCCAATGGATGGTTTTGCTGATCTGTAACTTTTCCTTTTACGGTTGTTTGTGCATGTACAATAACAGTGATTAATAAAACTGTTAGTGTTCCCAAAATCCTTTTCATTCGTTTTGTTTTTAACGTGTTCACTAAATTTTTGGGAACAGGATAGTGTGCTGTGGAGAGGTGCGAATAAATTTAGCGCCTTCCCTTCGCAGGAATTACCCTGTTCAGGTTCTGCGGGTTTGATCTCAGCCTTTCACGCATTTACGTGAAAAGCACCCCGAGGAATAGCCTTTCTTTGCTTGCTATGTTCTTGCTGCAGTTCTTGTTGCCGTACAAGAGTGCGACGCAAGGGAAGCCCTATAGTAGTACAAAAGCCAGGCTCATAAAAATTAAATACAAATTTCGACTGCAAAAATAAATACAGAAATTTGAATTATGCTGTAACCTTTTTTTTGTTGCTTCGTTTTAATGTTCAGAAAAAGATTTTATGAAAAGAATTTTATTGTTGATGGCAGTTGGATTAACTGCGTGTAGCTTTCAGTTGAAAGCGCAAAACCTGGTGTATGATGCAAATGCAGAAGTGAGAAAAGTGGATGCATTTAACAGTGTGGATGTTGGCGGTGGTATTACACTTTACCTCTCGCAAGGATCACAACAAGGTGTGGCTGTAAGCGCTGAGGACACAAAAAATATAAGCAAAATAAAAACGGAAGTAAGAAATGGCGTATTAAGAATTTATCTTGAATCCGGCGTATGGAATAAGTGGAACTGGGGCAATAAAAAAATAAAAGCTTATGTAACGGTTACCGAATTAAGATCGCTGGAATTATCCGGCGGTTCTATTGGTAAGATCACAGATGAAATAAAAGTGAATGATCTTAACCTTGACCTTAATGGCGGAAGCATTGTAAATGGAAAATTTTCAGGAAGTGATCTGAATATGGAATTGAGTGGTGGAAGCATTGGTGAACTCGACGGCAACTTTAATAATGCAAAAGTGCAGGCAAGCGGCGGAAGCATTTTAAAAGCATATGATATGGACCTGGGTAATTGCAATTTGGACGCATCCGGCGGGTCTATTATCAATGTTTCTTTTGATAAAGAGATGACAGCAGATGCAAGTGGTGGAAGTATCATCCATTACAAAGGATCGGGTGTTATAAAAAGCATTGATGCAAGTGGAGGAAGCATAATCAAGAAAAAAGATTAGTTAAATAAACAAAATGTTTTGTAGATACGTTGCAAGGTTCTATATTTGCAACCCAAATCGCGAAGTAGAGCAGCGGTAGCTCGTCGGGCTCATAACCCGAAGGTCGGAGGTTCGATCCCTCCCTTCGCAACAAAGAAAGGCCTCAAATGAGGCCTTTTGTTATTTAGAATATAACATTGTAAAGTTTCCTTTCTTTATTAAAGCCCTCATCTAAAACTTATGTTATGCAGGAGAATAACTGGTGATTGTTTTTAGTTCTAAAAAACCATTACTACGGTAAGGGTTTTTGTTGAGACAATACGTTTATTGAACTATATGCCGAGTAAATTCCTGTATCTGTTTTATGGTTTGCAATTGACAATGCTGTTTAAAACTTTCCTTGAACAAAGCTTGTATAATGCATGAGAAACGTTTATTAAACTTTTAGTTTTAAACACTGTCTTGTGTCCATTCTTTTATGTTCAAAGATGACCTTTAAAATCTCTTTATAAAAAACATTGATTGTACATTCAATTTAGAAAATCAGGCATTATAAACTTGTGAGCTGCTTCAGAAGATATCCTCTAAAAAATTAATAAAATATTTCCATGAAACAATTTTTGCTGCTTCTTTCATTTTTTATAAGTGTTTGTGCCTTTTCTCAAGCAAATGATCTTAGCTGGTATAAAACATTGAAAGGAAAAGTTGATAAATATCCGGTGACTTTGCATGTACACAAAGCAGGTCATAATTATGTCGGTTATTATTATTACGATTCACAACAGAAGCCCATTTATTTTTCGGGTGATGACACCTCCAAAACAGGGAAGATCGAACTTTTTTGTTATGCAGATGCAGACAATGCAGAAATTTTCATTTTTTCTATAACAGGTTCTAAAGCATCGGGACAATGGAAAAAAACAGAAAATAGCGATCCATCGAATTTTTCTGCAGAAGAAATAAAGTCAAGTGTTGATTTTACTTATGTTTTTACAAATGGTTCTGTAAAGCTTCGTCCTGAGTGGAAAGAATCTCCTTCTGCAACTTATAATGCAGCTTCTGTTTGGCCTGTTGGAGAAACAGTGACAGATGAATTTCTAAAGACAGAAGTTCGTAAGACATTTAATGAAAAAAATACAGGTGAAGAAATCGGTGCATTATTACTTCGACATAAGAAAAACTATTTGAACAATTATATCAACGACAATAAAAATGTGCAGGATGCTGATTTAAAAAAAGCTTCACCGACTTTTAGTATGGAAGATGACAGTAAACTGTTGATTGCTTTTGAATCACCAAAACTACTAACGTTTGCTTTTACAAGTTATGCTTACACAGGCGGTGCACATGGCAATCACGGAACTTCCTATTCAAGTTATGATCTTACGGCAAACAAAGCTTTAACACTTGATGATATTATAACTCCCGCCGGAAAGAAAACGCTGCATAGTTTATTGGAAAAGAATTTCAGGAAGCAATTCAATTTAAAGCCCGCAGACCCGCTAAAAGAGGGTGGTTTATTTGAAAATAAGATAGAACCAAATAAGAACTTTTATGTAACAGGAAAAGGAATCGGCTTTTGTTATAATCCCTACGAAATCGGCCCTTATGTAATGGGTGAGATAAATATTTTTATTCCATTCTCTGAAATGAGAAATTATTTAAAAGATGATTTTAGAAAGTTGATAGAATAGTGGCTTTAGTTTGAGTGTGAGAGGTGAGAGGTGAAATTTTCTCACATCTGTCGTTTCACTTCTCACTAAATATTAGGCGTAAGAGGTTAGAAGTGAAAGGTGAAAATATTCGCACTCTGCCGTTTCAATTCACCGCTTCAATAACCATAGCACTGGCGCCGCCACCACCATTACAAATTCCTGCTGCACCAAATCTTCCTTCATGTTGTTTTAGAATATTTATCAATGTTACAATAATTCTTGCGCCGCTGCATCCCAATGGATGACCTAATGATACAGCACCGCCATGTACATTCACTTTGTTTGCATCCAATCCCATTTTTTGAATATTTACAATTCCTACTACAGAAAATGCTTCGTTCAATTCTATGTAATCTATATCATTCAATGTTAATTCTGCTTTTTTTACTGCTTTTGGAACGGCAAGTGAAGGTGTAGTGGTAAACCATTCGGGGGCCTGCTCCGCATCTGCATAACTGCGAATAATAGCCAACGGTTTTATGTCCAGTTCATCCGCTTTTTCTGCACTCATTAATACAACTGCTGCAGCACCATCATTCATGGTCGAAGCATTTGCGGCGGTAACGGTTCCTTCTTTTTGAAAAGCAGGTTTTAACTCAGGTATCTTATCAAACTTTACATTAAATGGTTCTTCATCTTTTTCAATCTTCAGTGGCTCACCCTTGCGTTGTGGTATTTTAACAGGCACTACTTCCTCTTTAAAGTTTCCATCTTCCCATGCTTTCTGACTGCGCTTATAACTATCTATTGCAAAAGCATCCTGCTCATTACGTGTGATGTTGCATTCTTTTGCGCAAAGCTCAGCAGCATTACCCATTGCATAATTTTTATACACATCCGTTAAGCCATCTTTTGCAAGTCCGTCAATAAGTGAAACATCACCGTATTTATTTCCCCAGCGCAGCTTAGGTGAATAGTAAGGCACATTGCTCATGCTTTCCATTCCGCCTGCAACAATTATATCTGCATCTCCCAATAAAATACTTTGTGCAGCTTGCGCAATTGCTTTCATTCCACTTGCACAAACTTTATTAACGGTGGTGGCAACAACATTTTCGGGTAAGCCTCCAAGCATGGAGGCTTGTCTTGCCGGCGCTTGTCCAAGATTAGCCTGTAAAACACAACCCATAATAACTTCTTCAATTTCGTTGGGTTGAAGGCCTGCTCTTTCCACAGCAGCTTTTATGGCAATTGAACCTAATTGTGTTGCAGAAAGATCTTTAAACATACCTCCGAAACTTCCGATAGGAGTTCTTACGGCTGAAACAATATATACTGTTCTGTTCGTCATATAACAATTTTATAAGTGTTGCTAAGATAACGATTGTTAGTTTAGGAATGGGTTTGAAAGAAATGAGGATAAGCTAATTTTCTTTCTGTCTGTTTAAATTCAACGTTTCGTAATACTCAAGCTGCAGGGCTAGCCCGTGGTTTTTTAATACCTCACTTTGAAGCCTAAAATGATTATTCTTACCCGGGAGGAAAAGAATTTTAGAAAGAATAAGTCAAATATTTCCTGCACATAAAAACTTAATTTATGTGAATGGAAAGATTGCGGTATGAACAACGATGGATTAATTATGAATTTGATGAAAGTATAAATATTTTGATGTATGATTGCACCTGAACCCAAAGCTCAATTATTGCGCAACAGACGAACGGATTGCGACGCAACGAAGATGCCATAATAACTGAAGCCGGTATCATAAAAAATCTAAATTCCTCCGATAAACCTACATTAACATTATAGCTAAAACTTTTATACATGAGCCTGAAAAAATGCAGTATCCTGGTGATTGATGATGATACAGATGTTTTAACGGCGGTGCGTTTATTACTGAAAAATGAAGCAAAGGAAGTGGTTACGGAAAAGAATCCGGAGAACCTGCCTTCGCTTTTATCGAAGAATAATTTCGACCTGGTGCTGCTCGATATGAATTTTAATGCCTCCATTAATACGGGTAATGAAGGGATTTACTGGCTTAAAAGAGTGAAGGATATAAAACCTGAAACATCCGTAATTATGATCACCGCTTATGGCGATATTGACCTTGCCGTACGTTCGCTGAAAGAAGGTGCATCAGACTTTATGGTAAAGCCGTGGCACAATGAAAAGTTGATAACGACAATTGAAGATGCAGTTAAAAAGAAGAATAATTTAAAACAGTCTGCCGATTCGAAGATTGATAAAGAAAGTATTATCGGCAACGAATTGCTTGGTAAGAGTGAAGTGATGCAGGATATTTTTTATAAAATTGAAAAGATCGCTCCGACTGATGCAAATATTTTGATATTAGGCGAGAATGGAACGGGAAAAGATCTGATAGCAAAAGCAATTCATCAGAAATCTTTGAGAGCCAAACAGCCTTTTGTAAAAGTGGATGTGGGTGCGCTAACCGAAAGTTTGTTTGAAAGCGAATTATTTGGTCATAAAAAAGGGGCTTTTACAGATGCAAGAGAAGACAGAACAGGACGTTTTGAAAGTGCAAATGGTGGGACTTTATTTTTAGATGAAATCGGAAACATCACTTTGCAGCAACAGGCCAAATTATTAACTGTTTTACAAAACAGGCAGGTTACAAAATTAGGAACCAATCAGTCTGTACCGATTGATATTCGTTTAATATGTGCAACGAATATCCCATTGAGTGAACTGGCAAATGAAAACCGTTTCAGAAAAGACTTGATTTATCGTATCAATACAGTTGAGATTACGGTTCCGCCTTTGCGGAAGCGGAAAGAAGATATAGTAATGCTTGCAAAACACTTTGCAAAACTGTACACCGATAAATCCATGAAACCAAACGTAGAGTTTGATAACTCTGCTTTAGAAAAACTGCAGCTCTATCACTATCCCGGCAATGTTCGGGAATTGCAGTACACAATAGAAAGAGCGATAATAATGGCGGAAGATGAAGTGCTTTCTGCGAAAGATCTTATCTTCTCTCC
>JAEZRL010000494.1 GCA_023440945.1 Bacteroidota bacterium | reverse complement strand
AACTGGCTGCCAAATTGTTAGGCTGCCGAACCTCTTACCAACTGCAGCTGTTGTATAGCTTGCATGGGTAGCGTGTAATGATTTTCGGGATAACCTAAAATATCAGAGTTAGTGTTATACCCATTTTGCCGCATGTTCATTTCAATAGAACGATGTGCATCCGTGCCACGTGTGCCAATATTAACCTGGGTTCCTGCACCATCCATTTCCCAAGTATTTAATCCCGGTATTTGTGCAAACAGCGTACGTGCCAGATTCTGGGACATGTTTCCTTTAGAAGCATTAAGTTGTATCAAATCCGTTTTTTTTCCGGCAAAAACATTCATGCCCACAACTTCAGGTAAATATTGTTTGGAGTCACTATGCAAGAATGAGCTCACTTTAATACTATCCAACATGTTTGTTGGCATTGTATCATTCAGGTTGATGGCTGTTTGTGCATGCAGTGAAAATGATAATGTTGTTACGAATAATGCGGCTAATAAGTGTTTTATTTTTTTCATCTTTAAGAATTTCTTTACATCGTTCCATAGCACTATTAGGCTATATTTTTTAAAGGGTTTAAAAGATTCCCAGTGTTGAAACACCGGGAATTAATGCTTATGTATCTAAAACTAATTTTATTCTGCTCCATCAGTTTGAGCTCTTTTTACTGCATAAAGCCCTACATTTTTTCCAACTTCCAAACCAATCGTACAATCACTTCTATAGTGAATACCTCCATAAACTCTTGACATGGATGCTTCCTGCGCCATCGCCATATAATCGTTCGCTCTTTCAGGAATAATATGACCTAATACCTCAGCGGCAGCACCACTAAAAGTTGAGTGCCCCGAAATATAGGATGGGAAATTTGGAATGCCTGTTAGTGTTTTTATTTCCGGATTTATTTGCGTAGGTCTTGGGTTATAATAATAATATTTTGTGTTCCAGCAAACTATTCCAGCATCATTTAAGCTCATGTTCAGCAAAGCAAAATTTCTTGCCCAGCGCACTTCACTAAAATTCTTTTTTATGAAATCTGCTGCTGCAATAGCATTCCAATGACCTGCCGGTGTATAAGTGCCGGCCCCATCAGCCCAGAAATGAACAATGCGAATATGTTCACGTGTTGGATTTTTTACATAATCGAGCACTTCATCAGCTTCGTTGAAGATTTGTTTGCTGTTTGTTGAAGGAGGTGGGCCGGGACGTAAAGAAACGCATGTTACACTATCAAACAGAAATGCTTTTACATTGCCATATAAAGGCAGCATCGGCGGACGTTTTGGAACTTCCAGACTGTACCACGGTGCTTCATTTTTTGCTTTACAATCATCTTCCATTTTAGCCCAGTCTGCAGGAGAACCACCTGCTTTGCCGGCGTTATCTGTTCTGGCACGTGCCATAAATACCTGGGCAACTGAACGGCCTAATGTTTCGCCTGCAACAATATCACTGCGAACATTGCCGCCTGCCAGTAATCTTGCTCTTTCAGCTTCCTGCGCTTTTTGTTCTATATAAGCAACATCTGTTGGAAAAAGCAGCTTCATCATTTCTGCTGTTACACCTGCCACCACTGCATCTTCTGAAGGATAAGAAGGCAGCTCTGTTTCAGCTATCTGGACAGCGTGAATGTTTTCATCAACTTTATATGGGGCAGCACGATTGTATAATTTTTTATAATGCCATGCAGCAACAAGCGCATCGTATTGGGCAGCTATTACATAGGCATAAGCACGGGCAGCATAAGGGGGATTTGCAAAAGGGAACAAAGGATAGGCGAAGGGATTGGCTGCACTTGGTGCGGGATAAGTGTTATCTGTATTTTGATAAGGCGGTAAATTATGTTTTGCAACCAGTTCCCGTAATATTTCATTCCAACGAAGAACAGAACCTGCACTCCAGTAACGAATTACCTCTTTATCTTTATCGCTTAAGTTTTGCTGTAATCCTTTTATTTCATTCAATTCACCTACATAGCCAGGCGAATTAACGGCAGCAGGCGCTGCAGCAATGAAAGTGTCAGGTCTTGTTAACAAGATTGTTTTCCAGTTGCCTGCATCTAAATCTATATTGGAAGGATTTAATGCAGGTGCATTAGCGGTTGTATCGCTTATATCTTTTGAACAAGAAAAATGTAGTATCAATAATGAAACTATAATCGTAAGGGGTAAGAATATTTTTTTCATCTGAATTTCTGTTTTTATTTGGCAATTGAATGGATGAAGGTTATTTATGTTTGAAACTGAAGATGTAATAAACGCCGCCGCTTAAAGTGGTGCCCTGCCCAACGTTTCTTCCTTTGATGACATAGTTGGCATCGGCTACAAATTCGAGGTGTGAATAAGAGGGTAATGTGTATTTGATATGTGCACCTACAACTGTACTGTTCATTTTATTGCTAGGAAAAGGCATATCATTTTTGCGAATGTCAAAGCCGCCGAGGGTTGTCATGTTAGTGACAAGCGCTTCAGCTACTAAATATTTTTTTCGGACACCTGCGCTGAAATTAAATGTTGCCATATCCGGCATCTTAACTTCATTTGTGATGTGTTGTTCAGTTGTGTAATAAGAGGTTCTGTCAAGCTTTACATTGCTTCGCCACACGTAAGCGCCGCCGAGTGTTACGAAAAAGCTTTTCACCTGGTAATCAACCAATGCTCTTCCTGTTAAATTAGTTGAACCAAGACCAATGGATAACGGAAGAAAATCAATAACATAATTGCTAACCGGTGTTGAAATACCCCCAACTGCAAACAGTGATATCTTACCATTTCCTACTTGAGTTGAGACTAGTTTCCATTTAAGGTAAACACTTGCATCCTGAAAGCCATGCAGGCCATGTAGCGTTCCGCCTGAAGCTTTTGTCCAAACATAGGGTAAGCCTCCCATAATGTTCAGTTTGTTGGTAATGCCATAATTGGTCATGTACATCACGCTTTGGGTTGAAACAGTGCCCATGTTAAGGTTGTTTCTTTTGAATGTGCCTTCCCAATAATTATCCCATTGGCTATACATGTAGGTGAAACCGTTGCACCATTGGGATTTGTTTAGCATAATAGCGTCGTGCTCTGTTTGTGCTTTTACATTGCTTCCATAAGCAAAAAGTATAATAGCAAAAAGAATGAAGGGATGTTTTCTTTTGTACATTGTTTTTGAGTTTAAGTAGTATATATTGAAGTTTTTGAAGCTGTATTGATTTAAAGCTTCATACCTACTTCATCTCTTGTTAAAGAGTAAGTTAGTATTGGTTATAATGATTGAGCAGTGTGATATACGTAAAACGTACGCCGGATAGAACCGTTCTGTATGCTTGTACCAATTGCGTCAGTTTTGCTATGTTTTTCAACTTTTCATGTATTAAGGATAGTTACCTAAATAGATGAAAAGCAATGTTCTCAGAGGAAACCAATAGCAAATAGAAACGATAGAATCAAGCGATAGAAGAAATATTTGCTTCGGGAGGTTGTGCAGGAGTATTGGATATACCTTGTAAAAGAGAAAGGACGTCTAGTGGGTTTTCATATAAAGCAACACGGTTGAAAGAAAAAAACTGATATAATGTTTGTTGTGAATCATAATCACTCACTACATTTTTATTGAAAGTAGTATTGGAATGTTTTTTTGATGAATTGTTTTGCATCAGGTCGTTTGCATACTTAAAAAAATCATCTTTTGCTGTTTGGAGCTGCATCTTCTTAGTGTTTGGCAAACACCAATAAGTCATTTCGCCATTTGCATACATTCGTTTTACATAACGGTAAATTTTACCGTTTAATGTTATTTCCCCGTCTGCTCGTTCTGCTTCTTTCCAATTGACCTGATATGGTAAGGACAAAGGTAATTTTATGGCGACGAGATCATTTTCATCGTATTGATCTTTATCAAGAACGGAATCAAGATGAGTGTCGGAAACATACTGTGCATAATCAAAAAGTAAACGATAACCTGCGAGATTGAACAGGAATAAAGCAAGCAGTAGTATGGCCGATAATTTTCTCAAGCAGTTACAAGATTAATAAATATTTTTTTAAAATTTTAGATTTTTTATAGACGGGTAGATATTCTATAATTGGTATTCCTGCTCATTATTGTTACAATTATAAGGTAATACCTGCTGCCATAAGTTATACAGATGAACGGAATGCGACGCAAGGGACGATGCTATAAAATGCTGCAGCCGGTATCAAAAAAATAATTCAAACAACTTTTAAATTCATTCAATTATTATCACTTTATTCAGTTAATGAGAACCGTTAATTTAGCTGAATAAGAAAAGTATGCATTTCGATAAAAAAGATTTCAGTAACGACGTCCTGAAAGATATTTATAAAAAACTTTTACTGCCACGGTTGATAGAAGAAAAAATGCTTGTGTTGTTAAGGCAGGGAAAGATAAGCAAATGGTTTAGTGGCATTGGACAGGAAGCGATTGCTGTTGGCTGTACTTATGCTTTGCACAACGATGAATGGATAATGCCACTGCATAGAAATCTTGGTGTTTTTACAACACGCAATATGCCTTTGCATAAATTATTCATGCAGTGGCAGGGCAACAAAGAAGGCTATAGTAAAGGCCGTGAAAGAAGTTTTCATTTTGGTTCGAAGGAGCATTATATCTGCGGCATGATCTCTCATCTTGGTCCACAATTATCTGTTGCAGATGGAACTGCATTGGCATATAAATTAAAGAAAGAAAACAAAATTTCTCTTGCTTTTACAGGTGATGGCGGAACAAGCGAAGGTGAATTTCATGAAGCATTGAATGTTGCTGCGGTGTGGGATCTTCCGGTAATTTTTGTGATCGAAAATAATGGTTATGGATTAAGTACACCTGTTAAAGAACAATATCGCTGTGCAAGTCTTGTTGATAAAGCGATAGGTTACGGAATGGAAGGAGTAAAGATTGATGGTAACAATATTCTCGAAGTGATTGATACGATAAGAGGTGTAAGAGAATATTGCATTCAAAATCAAAAACCATATTTGATAGAGTGCGAAACATTCAGAATGCGTGGTCATGAAGAAGCAAGCGGAACGAAATATGTTCCTGCTCATTTGTTTGAAGAATGGGGCAGGAAAGATCCTATAAAAAATTATGAAGATTTTCTTATTGCTGAAAATGTGTTGAGTGAAAGCGAAGCATTAGCCATAGCGAATGAATGCAAAGCATATATAGAAAGTGAGCTGCAAATGGCTTACAAAGCGCCTGTATTAATACCACATACAAACGAGGAATTGAATGATGTGTACGCTAAAACGGAAATAGTAGGTTCATTGATTATAGATAATTCGAAACCAGCAAGGAGCAACCGGCAACTAGTAACCGAAAAACGTTTTATTGATGCGATAAGAGAAGGATTATATCAATCAATGCAGCAACATAAGAATCTTATTTTAATGGGACAAGACATTGCAGAATATGGAGGTGCTTTTAAAATTACAGAAGGTTTTGTACAGGAATTTGCAAAAGAAAGAGTGCGAAATACGCCGTTATGCGAAAGCGCCATAATTGGTTGTGCTTTGGGTTTAAGCCTGGAAGGTTATAAAAGTATGGTCGAAATGCAGTTTGCTGATTTTGTAAGTGTTGGATTAAATCAAATAGTAAACAATCTTGCTAAAATATATTATCGCTGGGGGCAAAATGCTGATGTTGTAATTCGAATGCCGACAGGTGCAGGTGTTGGTGCTGGCCCTTTTCACAGTCAAAGCAATGAAGCATGGTTTGTGCATACACCCGGTTTGAAAGTTGTTTATCCATCCACGCCTGAAGATGCAAAAGGGTTACTCATCGCTGCTATAAATGATTCAAATCCTGTTTTATTTTTCGAACACAAAGCTTTGTACCGAAGCGTGACAGGGGATGTACCAAACGATTATTACGCAATACAAATTGGCAAAGCAAGACTGGTACAACAAGGTGAAGATATGAGCATCATTACGTATGGTGCTGGTGTTCATTGGGCAACTGCTTATGCAAAACAAAATCCGGGCATTGATATTTATATTCTTGATCTCAGAACATTATCGCCTTTGGATTATGATGCTATTTATGCTGCAGTAAAAGCAACTGGTAAAGTATTGATATTACATGAAGACACATTAATCGGTGGAGTAGGAGGGGAGATCGCCGCATGGATAAGTGAACATTGTTTTGAGTTATTGGATGCTCCTGTTATGCGTTGCGCAAGTCTTGACACACCTGTTCCATTTAATATTGATTTAGAGGAAAATTTTTTGGCTTCTGCGAGGTTGGATGAGTATGTAAAAAAGTTAATAGCTTATTGATTTTTTGTGTTATTCATTAAAGCTTTTCGTTCTACGATTCAACAAAATTTTTAAGCGATGTACCGATGATATGTTTCCAGCCTTCAGCAAAATTTTTTTTTGAAAATTGGGGAAGATCGGGAAAGGTTTCAAGTGCTGTATGTGTTAGTTTTAGCCTGGTTATATCTCCTTCAGGAAATAATTCAAAGCTTACAAACGAAGTGCCTTCATAACCATCATAACGCCAGCTATAGCCTAATTTCTTTTCTGGAATTACCTCTGTTATCTTACAAACATGGAGATATTGCTCACCAGCGGGGCCAGCAGAAAATTGAAATTCAAATCCCGGCTCAGGTTTAAATTCTGTAATATTAAAATACCACTGTTGCATCTCATCTTTATTGGTAATAGCTTTCCACACTTTTGATGGAGAAGCATTCAAGGTTGTTTCGAATATAACAGGTTGTTCCATGGTTAGTATTATTAATTGTTATGAAACTAACACATTGTGCTTAATTTCTTGAATTTAGCATTTAAGTTGTAAAAAATTACTGAACAAATGGGCCATAGAAACATAGAATTCACATCGTTTATTATAATCTTAAATCTGTTCTTTCATTTTTACATCTATTGTTTTTTCTATTAGATTATGCTTCTATAAGGTTAGAAAACTATTGATTGAAGTGTTTATTCTATTAACTTTTAAAATTTGATGATGATCACTGGTAAAACTTTACTCTTTTGTGAATTTATAAGTGGCGCCTCGCTGTTTTAAGATCATTTCTTTTTTGTCGGGATCAAACTCCAGGACAATCCCGGCTTTTTCAAATTTGAATGTATCTTTTGCAGTTGCTTCCAGTTCAAAAGATGGCTGACCTGTTGCCTGCGCAACTAATGTATTACCTGATTTGGTAATGGTGATTTTTAATGGCATTTGTTTGCTTGCATACACACCGGAATATTTATCAAGCTCAGTTGATGTAAGTTGAATACTTGTGAAAGTTGGAATATTATAAGGCTTGTTATATACAGCACTTAATACGGCAATCGAAATATCATTGTTGTTCATATTGGAAGCGTTTGAACACAAAGCATAAGCAAGTGTATCACCGGGAAAATATTCAAACACGGAAGAGAAACCATCAATGCCACCGGTATGCCCAAGGGCTTTCTTGTCATAAAAAGGTGCTTCAATCAGGCCCATTCCAAAATTGTCTTTTAATGTTTCCATTTGCTGCAGGCTTTTCTTATTTATGATTTTATAAGAAAAAAGTGCATTTGCAAATTTGGTAAGATCAGTAGGTGTTGAAACAATTGCACCTGCTCCTGCAGGTACAGACATATCTGTTTCATTTTCTTTTCTAAGAATACCATTTGAATAAGTATAGGAATAACATTCGTTGTTGTGAATGTTTATCTTACCACCATAATAAGTATTTTTAAGATGCAGCGGCTTGATTATTTTTTTGTTCAATAATTCTGCATAAGGTTTATCATATATTTTTTCCAGTATGTAAGTGAGAAGAATATAATTGGAATTGCTGTATTGAAGTTTAGAACCGGGTTCAAAGTCACTGCCGCCTTTTGCAATTATTTCCACCATTTGCTGTTCTGTTTTTGGCTGAGTGTTCCAGGTTAAATAATCTGCATTATCAGTAAAATTATGAACGCCACTGCGATGATATAATAATTCGCTTATTGTTATTTTCTCAGCGTTTTTTATGGAAGGAAAATAATTATCTAAGGTTTGAGAAAGCAATAATTTGTTTTCTTCAACAGCTTTTAAGATTAAAGATGCGGTGAAGGTTTTTGTTATTGAACCGATGCGGTATTTGGTGCTGTCGTTAAGTTTTATATTGTTTTCAACATCTGCAAAGCCAATTGATCTTGTATAAATGATCTTCCCGTTTTTTGAAACAGCCACGCTGCCCATGAATTTATTATTATCTGCCAATGCTTTGAAATAACTGTTCAATTTTGCGGTATCGAAATCCTGAGCAAAACAGGTTTGCATAAATAATAACAGCAAAGTGATGAGAAGATTTTTCTTCATACGTAGTGTTTTAATTATATAGAAAATTAAAGTTAGGTTGCATTGCTAACTATTATGTTTGTTTTGCTTAAAAATCATCTGATTCTATCCTTCATGATCCTTTGTGTTCGAACCCGTTCTATGTTTAAGACCTTATATTACACCGAAAGCAGGCAGAGTATTAATATATTGTTGAATAGAATTATTACAGTACAAGAGTGCGACGCAACAGAAGCATCATGCTTGTTCATGTGCCGGGAACAAAAAATTACTACGTTTTAATTTATCATCCATTCACTACATTATTCTATCACTTTTTCTACGCTTGTAAGTCTTCCATCTGTAGTCATACCTTCAACAATAATGCGGAAAGAATCGGTTATATCGTTGTTATAAAAAGTGAGCCTGATGCGATGATTTTC
>JAEZRL010000099.1 GCA_023440945.1 Bacteroidota bacterium | reverse complement strand
ATGCTTATGTCGACACTAATATTACCCGCATCATTGGTAAACTTATTTACTTTAGAGTTCACGTGGATTAACACACCATCGTGCCTGATAATTTCCAAAAGTTTATCTGAAATATCTTCATCTTCATGCGGAAGAAATCTGGATGAGGTATCAATGATTGTTACTTCACTTCCAAATCGTTTGAACATTTGTCCAAACTCCAGCCCAATATAACTTCCACCTAAAATTAATAAGTGTTTTGGAACGACTTTTATGTCGAGAATAGTAGTTGAAGTTAAATAGGGAATGGAGTCTAATCCGGCAATGTTGGGAATAGCTGTTTTGCCGCCTGTATCAATAAAAATGTACTGCGCAGAAAGGTCTTCAATGCTTTCATCATTTTTGATAACCTGCAAAGTTTTAGTTCCTGTGAAAGATGCAACTCCTTCAATCAAATAAAGATTTTCTGTGTGCAGTAATTTTTCTTTCATACCATTTCGGAAGGAACTAACAATGGCATTTTTTCTTTGTACTATTTTGTCAATATCAACTGTAATCCCTTTTGCTGTAATCCCCAGTTCTTCGCTTCTTCCCATCTCATAAGACATTTTTGCAGAAGCCACCATTGACTTTGTTGGTGTACAACCATCATTGATACAGGTGCCTCCAACAAACCTTTTCTCGATCAATGCAGTTTTCCATCCGGCCTTTGCTAGTTTCTTCGAAAGCGGTGTGCCTCCCTGCCCTGATCCGATAATGATGGCATCAAATGTTTTCATAAGTAGTTCAATTTGTAAAAAAACGATTCAGCGGTTTGTTGAAAATGGAAGATATTTATCTTCTCTTGTCGCTAGTTCATTCCTTGGTGCTGTAGAATATGAATATTTACCCAACTCACATTAATTAAATAAGTTCTTATTCTCTATGCTTCTATTGTAATTTCAAAAACTTCACGATTACTTGGTATTTACAATACCTAAAATAAGATAGTTTGAAATATTCAATAAATTTTATTCATTAAAAACCATTCCTATAGACTGCTGCATCCTTTTTTTCATTTAATCCAGACTTACCATAACCTGTTGTTAAATCAATTTTCATTAGCAGCTACAATTCAATCCATTATTTTATTTGTATTCTATCTAAACAAACCAATTAATCATGAAGAAAAAACTACTCTCTATTCTTGCATTCATTCTTTGTTTTTCATTTGCCTCAAAAGCGCAGTTAACGCCGGGGAAAATTTTAGTGGGTGGAAATCTGTCCTTCAGCAAAACTTCCATTGATTATGAAAATAGCGGTACAAGTAAATCTACTGGATATAACATTTCACCCTCATTTGGAAAAGTGTATAGAAGAAACAGAGTTGCAGGTGTTTCTTTAAATTATGCACATGGAACAGGTACTAATAGTATTAATGGCTATGGTGCTGGCGTTTTTTTACGTCAATACAAGCCATTTGGTAACATATTTTATGTTTTTGCGCATGAAGGATTGAATTATAATTACACAAAATTAAAATCAAATAACGCATATGATGTTCAAACAAATAAAACAAATGCGGTGAATCTCGGATTAAATCCGGGTCTTGCTTGTGATATTAATCCACATCTTCAACTCGAACTTTTACTTAATTCAATTGTCAATATTAATTATTCAAGTAACGAAAGCAGTCATTCTATTGACGTATCACAGAACAACACCACCAGACAATTCAATATAGGTTCAAACTTTGACATTAGTAATCCATTAGGTTATATCAATGTAGGTGTTAGATTTTTGATCGGTAAATAATCACGACGAAGGGCTCTTGTGAGCCCTTTTAATTTCTAACTTTTTTCCAAAGCCTGTTCAATATCGCTGATAATATCATCCACATGTTCAAGGCCTACAGAAATGCGTATCAAACCAGGCGTTATACCCACAGCTAAACGTTCATCTTCGCTCAATTTCGAGTGAGTGGTACTTGCAGGATGCGATGCAATGCTTCTTGTATCGCCAAGATTAGAAGTAAGTGATAACATCTGCAAAGCATCTAAAAATTTTTTACCGCTATCCGCTCCGCCTTTTATTTCAAAACAAACAATACCACCGCCTGCACTCATTTGTTTTGTTGCAATTTCATATTGCGGGTGACTGGGTAAAAAGGGATATTTTACAAAAGAGACTTTTTCATTTGTCTCCAGGGACTGTGCAACCTTCAGTGCATTCTCACAATGCCTTTGCATACGAACATCCAACGTTTCCAAACTCTTACTCAATACCCATGCGTTAAAAGGCGACATAGAAGGCCCGGTATTCCTGCAAAACAAATAAATGTCTCTTACAAGATCTGCTCTGCCAACAATAACACCACCTAAAACTCTTCCCTGTCCATCAATCCATTTTGTCGCAGAGTGAACAACAAGGTCTGCACCGTACTTTACCGGTTGCTGCAATAACGGTGTAGCAAAACAATTGTCAACGTTGAAAATTACATTGTGTTTTTTTGCGAGTTCACCTATCCATTGCAGGTCAAGAATTTCCAATTGAGGATTTGTTGGCGTTTCAAGAAAGATCATTTTCGTGTTTGGCTTTATCGCTTTCTCCCACGCTTCTTTATCATTGGCTGGAACGAAAGAATAGTCAATGCCAAAACGCGGAAGATATTTTGTAACCATTGTAAATGTGCTTCCGAAAACCGAGCTGCAGCATACTAAATGATCGCCTTGTTTCAGCAATGCGAAAATTGAATTAAACACTGCTGCCATTCCCGTTGCTGTTGCAAAACCCGCTTCTGCATTTTCAAGCGCACACATTTTTTCGATGAACTCATCCACTGTTGGATTGGTAAACCTGCTGTAAATATTATTGTCGTTTTCTTCCCTGAATGCGCCACCCATTTCTTCAACATTATCGAAAGTAAAACTGCTTGTTAAAAACAAAGGAGTGGAGTGTTCCATTTGCCAGGTACGTGGTGTTTGTACGCGAATGGCTTTGGTTTGTGGATGTAATTCTTCAGGCATCGTACCGTATGTTCTTATTGATTTTTAAAATATTTTTTATAATACCAGCTTCGGTTCTATGTGGAATCGCCTGTTGTGTCACTCACTTCAAGGTTCTGATCTTTATTCAACAATGCTTCCGCATTACATCATTCATCAACTATTAGTGGTTGTTGCAGCATGAACAAAAACCTTGTATTCAATATTTGCACCCGCAGCTTTTAAAGTAGCTGCAACAGAGCAGTATTTACTGATGGAAAGATCGGCAGCACGTTGTGCCTTTGTTTCATCTACTTCGCCATAAATATGAAATTCTATTTCCACTTCTTTCCACAGGGATGGTTCAACACCTTGCTCACGTTCGCCACGAACCACCATTTTATAATCAGTGATATTTTGTTTTTGCTTTTTTAAAATGCTTATCACATCAATCGCACTGCAACCCGCTACAGCCATTAACAACATCTGCATTGGCCTTACACCGTAGTTATTGCCACCACTTTCTTCGCTGGTATCAATCTTAACAACATGACCGTTTGCATCTGTTGCCTCGAAACCATAATCAAGTTGTACTCTTGAAAGTTCGATAATTTTCATATCCGAATTTTTAGAGCCGCAAAGTTAGAGATATTCTTGTTCAGATCTTTGATTTTAGAATCGCTTATGAGTTGTGAATATTTCAACTTCAGAAACACAGCGGCAGGAAGTAATACAAAGAGAACCACATTGAATCAAATAAAAAACTCCGAAGTTTTTATAACAACGGAGTTTTTGCAACTAAACCTTTCCTTATGTAGAGCGTACGGGAATCGAACCCGTGATTCCTCCGTGAAAGGGAGGTGTCTTAACCCCTAGACCAACGCTCCAATTCCCTGTTTTGCGAGCGCAAAAATAGGAGCCATATCTCAAATACACAAAACTTTTTTATCTGATCTTTTATAATGATCACAACTTTCCAGAGGATATATCTTTTCTGCATTTTTTAATTTCTGATTTTTAAAAACTTAATTTTCCACCTCCTCTTCCTGTCATTCTTATAAAAGCTTCTGCAGCATGTACACCTAATTCTTTTCCGCGAAAATCTTCCATGGAAGGATGACCACAATCGTACATTTCTTTTGTGTAATCTCCATTATCGCCAATAATATTCTGACTATTATGACAAGCTAATGCACGTTTCTTTTGTGATTGTGTTTCGGTTATATCAACATAATCTGTAGGATGAAAAACAAAGGTTTGATAACCGGTACAAACTTCATAAAAATACAAACTGAAAGGTCTTTGTGTTTCCATCCATGCCTGCATTGATAAAACACTAGCCAACTGGTGATCCTTATGCGAATCAAGCGGCCAATGCGTAAAAACAACATCTGGTTTTTCTGCATATAACAACTGTTCAAATCTTGCCATTTCTGCATTGTTTACAACGCTTTCACCATCTACCTGGTTTACAAAAAGTGATTTTGCACCCAGTACTTTACATGCTTCAATACTTTCTTGTTTTCTTATAGCCGCAGCTTCCTGCTGTGTTTTTCCTTCGATGCCTTCATCTCCATTGGTAAAATACATCAGCGTGACTTCATGGCCTGCTTTTACAAACAAAGGAATT
>JAEZRL010000349.1 GCA_023440945.1 Bacteroidota bacterium | reverse complement strand
AGGCTTTATTTTGAGGTATCATAATTATCAATTGTTCTTATGATTCAACAGTAATAATATGTGTAAGTACATAACCATCATTAATATTGCCTGTAACTGTAGCCAACTCACTTGCAAGTGAATCAGCAAAAACATTGTCCCTGTCGTTTGATGTATCCTGTGTGCCTTTTGTATAATAATTAGTTGCAGTTGTGTACACGGTATTGCAAACATCCGTAGGAAAAGCAATTTGAGTTACCTTTAAAGATGTGCCGTTAGCACTGTAAATATGCACATGAATGTGAGGCGCTCTTCCTGAATACCAACCGGGAAAAATGGAAGTAAATGTAACTAAGCCATTTGCATCCGTTGTTTGTCTTCCTCTTAAAAAATGTACCGAGGTATAATTGGATGACTGCATGCCTCCACCACCATATTCGGAGTAATTACCATCTTTATCACAGTGCCAGATATCAACGATCGCATTTGCCAAAGCGCTGCAATTATTGTTGCTGTTATTGACGGTGATTTTGATAGTTAAAGGCACGCCTGTTCTATCGCTTCTGATATCATTTGTAACAAGCGAAGAAGGCGTATGTGTTGGAAAAGGCCCTGCAGTTTCTTCAGGAGTTACCGTACATGCATTGGATGACGAACCTGTGTTTGTTGAAGTACTGTCTGTACCCGTACTTGTTGTATCACCTAAAGCCGCTACATCTTTTGAGCAGGCAAGGGGTGCAATTGCTGCAAGACCTAATGCAGCTAAACCTTGTTTCAAAAAATCTTTTCTTTCCATAATAATTGTTTTAAAGTTTGAGAAATAAATAAAGATGTAGAAAGCATGTGCATAAGCTTCTTCATTAATATTTGCAGAATTATTTTACGGGATAAAATTTTATTTTCCCGTTCAAAGAGAAAAGACAAATGAGGTTAAAACTTTAATTGTTGAGGCGAAAAAAGGAGGCTGAATTATTAGGATATTATCGCACTTTTTTCTTTGAGGTAAACATGCAAATTGGTGAGGTGAAAATCATTTCCTGAAAAGATTAAAAAAATTTTCTTCGTAAGTATTACCGATAGGTATTTCTTCATCCTTAATGATAATTATCTTATTTCTTACGCTTTCAATTCTATCTATCGGCACGATGTAAGAACGATGTACACGCACAAATTTATTCTGGGGCAGTTTTTCAAGAATTGTTTTTATCGTCATTCTTACCACCAGCGCTTTTTTATTGTGTAAATGTATTTTCAGATAATCATCCAATCCTTCAATGTAAAGAATATCAGCACTGTTTATTTTTACAAGATTATAATTGACACGAAGAAGTAAAACGGGAAATTCATTTTCATTAGACTGATGAATGGTTCTTAGCGTTTGCTGCGCTTTTTCTGCGGCTTGTAAAAAGCGATCAAATGTAAAAGGCTTCAGAAGATAATCTATTGCATTCAAATTAAATCCTTCAACAGCATATTCACTGTAAGCAGTTGTAAAAACGACAGATGTTTTTTGAGGAATACGCTGATAAAATTCAATGCCATTTACAGATGGCATATTAATATCAAGAAACAACAGATCAACAGGAAAGTTTTGAAGATAATTTAAAGCTTCGGAAGGTTTTGTAAAAGTTCTTTTCAGATCTATAAATTCAACCATTTGACAAAAAGCTTCTATAATATCAAGAGCAGGAACTTCATCATCGAGAGCAATCGCTTTGATAGTCATAGCAGGTTCATCTTTAAAGAAACAAAAAAATCTTCAGCATTATCCTTTATTAAAAGTGAATAACCGGCGCCGTATAAAAGATCTAATCTCTTCCTCGCATTTTCAATGCCAATTCCGCCTGCTTCCATTGTTGCATTTGATCTAAAAAATTTTTGGTTATGCACTTCCATTTTTAAATCATTTTTATTTACTGCAATAACAATACTTATCAGCGATTCGCTTTCAGGATTAACACCATACTTAAAAGCATTTTCTATAAATGTTATCAACAGCAACGGAGCAATTTTTTTGCCTTCCGGCGTTCCTGTTGTTTCATACGATACGCTAACTGATTTTTTAAATCGCATTTCCTGCAACCGGATGTAATTTGTAATATAATTCATCTCCTTTTTCAGCGGAACAAAATCTTTATCCGCTTCATATAAAACATATCTCATCATTTCTGAAACCTTTACTATCGCTGCAGGTGCATCGTCAGATTTTTTTATAGCAAGAGCGTAAATGCTGTTGAGCGTATTGAAAAGAAAATGAGGATTGATCTGTGCTTTTAAATAAGAAAGTTCTGCATCTGCTTTTTCCTGCTGCATCTTTCTGTAACGACTGCTGATATTCAAATTCAATGAGAAAAAGAATACAAGAAAAAACAGGAAAATGTCGTGACTTATTACAAAAATGAAATTAGAATTGGGTTCTTGGGGAGGTTCACGATGTAAGGGAGTAGCCGCCGGCATTGGACCAAACGAAGGAGGTGGCTGATGTTCCAAAGGAGGATGAGGCGGAGAATTGTGCGCAAAAGGAAAATGCCCTGTAAGCAAAGAAGGCAGTAAGGTAACAACCAAAAATGACGCTATAAGCAAAAGAAAAAAAGGAAGATATTTTTTATTGAAATAAAAGCGGGGAATGATGTAATAAAAACTGAGGTAAAAAAATGCAATTAAAAATACCTGTGCAATAAAATCACGCAATGAAGGAGCATTATTAAGAATATCGCTCCAGGTGCTATTACCTGGCATAAAAAGCAAAGGCAGCATAAGAAAGGATATGCAGCCAATTATATGGAGTAACAGGTGATTTTTATTGATCATTCAATTCAAATATCTGCAGAATTTTAAGCGAGAAAAAGGCAATTGAGGTTAATATCTTTAATTGCACGGTGAAAATAAGAATTACGAAATTCGTATATCAAAATCAACAACAAATCATAAAACTATGATGATTCACACGTGTTGGTTACTATTGAGAATAGATGACAAAACACAGCGATAATACACCTTACGCCCTGTTAACAGTATCACTAATTTTAAAATTTTACAAACTGATCTCTTTTAAACTTTCTTCCGTTGCACTAATTGTTTTATCCAAATCTTCTGTTGTTAATGCGTTGTTCAAAAACCAGCTTTCAAACGCAGATGGTGGAAGATAAATACCACGATCAAGCATTCTATGAAAATATTTTTTGAACAATTCATTATTGGCAGAAGCTGCTGAAGCAAAATCAGTAACGGGATGATCGCTGAAATGCACACTTATCATCGAACCAAAACTATTGATAACAAACGGCATGTTTGATGCTTTTAAAACCCTCTCTAAACCTTTATGGAGATACGCTGTTTTATCATCAAGTTCTTTATAAATGTTTGGAGTATTTTTTAATTCTGTAAGCAAAGTATAACCAGCAATCATTGCAATGGGATTTCCGCTTAAAGTTCCCGCCTGATAAACATTTCCAACGGGTGCAATATGATCCATGATTTCTTTTTTTCCGCCAAAAGCACCAACAGGCATTCCTGCACCGATCACTTTTCCATACGTAACAAGATCAGCATTAATATTTAATCTTTCCTGTGCACCACCGGGAGCCAAACGAAAACCGGTCATCACTTCATCAAAAATCAACAGCATGTTTTCTTCATCACATATCTTTCTTAATCCTTCTAAAAAACCGGGCTTTGGCAAAATGCATCCCATATTCCCTGCAATTGGTTCAACAATGATGGCAGCTATTTCATTCTTATGTTCATTTACCAATTGCTTAACTGCATCAAGATCGTTGTAAGCACAGGTTAAAGTATCCGCGGAAACTCCTGCGGTGATACCGGGAACGGTTTGAATATTTAATGTTGCGACGCCGCTTCCTGCCTTTACTAAAAAACTGTCTGCATGACCATGATAATTTCCTTCAAACTTGATAAATTTATTTTTGCCGGTATAACCTCTTGCCAAACGTAAAGCACTCATACAAGCTTCTGTTCCACTGCTCACCATTCTTATCAAGTCAACATTTGGAACCATGCTTTTTATCAGTTCGGCTATTTCAATTTCCAGTTCTGTTGGTGCGCCAAACGAGGTAGAGAAAGATGCTTTATCCTGAATCGCTTTTACCACCGGTTCATAAGCATGACCCAGGATCATTGGTCCCCATGAAGCGATGTAATCAATGTATTTATTTCCGTCTGCATCGTAGAGATAAGCGCCTTTTGCCCTTTCGATAAACACCGGTGTTCCCCCAACACTTCTGAATGCACGAACCGGTGAATTAACACCACCGGGAATAGACTTTTGTGCTCTTTCAAATAATTGTTTGCTTGTATGAATATTCATTTGTTATTGTTGATAAAATGATCTCTCAATGATTTTCTAAAGCCTTCTGTAGTTTCAGATTCTAATAATTCGATTTTTCAAGTTTAAGCTGAATTGATTCTTCTTGCTATTACTCATACATCTATTATACTTCTTTCAGGAACAGTTTTGATGCAATTGATACTTCTGTTGAATCTAGTTTTTCATAAATCTGTTAGTTGTATCAATTTTATCTTGTCCGCTTCAATACCCAGGTTAAGTAAAGTCTCAAATCTTTCACTTTGCTGTTCATGGCCGTAATAAGAAACAGTCCAGGTGGCATTTTTAGAAACAACACTTAGTATTTTCTCAAAGTACTTTTGATCAACTGTAGAAATTGAATGCCCAAAAACATATATTTCGTCAATATTTTTTATTTGATTAAAAAATGACTGCTTTTCAGAAATTATTGTTTCAGTATTCTTATAAGTCCTTAAAAAATAATTATTTAAGATTTGATGTCCTTCTGCTATTCGTACATCTTCATCTTCCATATCTATTTCTTCATTAAAAGATATTTTTTGAGTTGGTTGTCTACTATGTCCCAAAATCAAAGTCGAATTTTCATCAACTGCTTTATTGTGAATGTAAACAATATTGGCAGATGGTATTTGATAATTTTTTTCTAACGTCTTTGTATAGTTGAAGGTCAAATATGTTGAAGATTTAGGTAATGGAAGCTTTTTAGAGGTGGGAATATCAAGTTCTAAAACCCATCTAGTAAAAATTTTTTTTAAATCGACTGTAACAATATTTATTACTCTTCTGATTTCATATTGATAGTCGTGATGATAAGCATCACTCCAGTCTTCAGCAGCGTAAGAAATCAGAAAGTCAGAAGCATCATCAACTATCTTGTCCATATCAATGTATGCAAGTGTTTCTTCAAAATCTGCCCATAGTTCGTCTGAGTTAAAATATTCTTCAAGCGCATCAAATAAGTTCCTGTTCTGTTTTTTTACAAAATCTTTAAAATCACTATACTTTGATTTTATACCGTGAAAAATATCAAATCCATTACCTATGATATAAAGCCGCTTGTCACTCATTATGTACTTATAACGTATTAACAATAATCTATGCATCCCTTGAGCTACTAACTCACCTCACTCTCATTCCAAAATTTCCCAATTCCCCCATTCCAAAATCTTATCCTCCCGCCTTCTTCGCCACACCATCAAAAAAATCTTCCAGTTGATGAAACATGTTCTTGAATAAAGGGATAATATCACCGAATAAATTAATCGCTTTTGGCCCCCATGGCGCAATAAAAGGGTAAGATTTTGATTGCGCTACTGTTTCTGGTTTTATTATTTCTATCTGCACGGCATAAAACAAAACAACGCTTAATAAAAGTGTATAAAGAACAGCATATAATAAAACACCGGCCAGTTTATTTACAAAGCCAAGCATAGCAAGTTGCAGGGATTTCTCTATCAATACAGCACACCATCTTACAACTAATGCAACACCGATCATCACTAATGCAAAAGCAATAAATGGCAACCATCTCTCTCCAACATTTGTATTGCTATGCAACCAGCTTGTTACCACAACTGAAAGTTTCATGGCTGCAGCCAGACCAATAAAAAAAGCAAGAAAAGAAAACACAGCGATGATAAAACCTTTGCGCAATCCTTTGATAATTGCAAACAACATCAGTATGAAAAACAAAATGTCTATCATCATTTCTTTTTCTGCTTCAATTTACTTTGCAAGCAGTTCTTTTACCGCCGCAGATATGGCTTTTCCATCTGCTTTGCCTGCCAGTTGTTTGGTAGCAACACCCATAACTTTACCCATATCTGCCGGAGAACTTGCACCTGTTTCAGCAATTATTTTCGACAATGTTTCTTTCAGCTCTGCATCACTTAATTGCTTTGGTAAAAACTTTTCTATCACCGCAATTTCTTCTTCTTCCTTTTGCGCAAGATCAGGACGATTTTGCTTTTGATATATCTCCAGCGAATCCTTGCGTTGTTTTACTAACTTCTGCAATAATTTCAATTCGCCATCCTGTGTTACTTCACCGTTTGCACCGGGTTCTGTTTTCGCTTTAATTATTTCTGCCTTTATAGCTCTTAATCCACGAAGTGTGGCTTCATCTTTGGCTTTCATGGCATCTTTCATTTGAGCCATTACTTGTTGTTCTAAACTCATAATTGTAATTTTTTATTGCAATAGCGCTTAATTTAAAATCTGAAATTTTAAATTCGGAAAGAGAAAAAACAAAAAACTGAAAAAAAGAAAAAATACGGGTCTTCCTTTGATCATAATC
>JAEZRL010000311.1 GCA_023440945.1 Bacteroidota bacterium | reverse complement strand
GCGCATCACCGCGTAATACAAGAACATTATCAATTCCCAAAAAATTAAGGTCTATCAAAGCATCTTCTGTCTCACGTTTGGTAAATCCGCCGCAGATGATATGCGGTACAGCATCAATATGATAATAGTTCATAATGGCCGCGCAAATGCCAACAGTGCCGGGCCTTTTACGCACTTCCACTTTTTCAAAAGCACCATCCTGCTTTTTTTTGAACATGCTTTCTGCACGATGATAAGTAACATTTATCCACGATGGCTTGAACTCCATCAACGGATCGAGATGATCGTAAATGGAAGTGATGCTTTTACCTTTTAAAGGCGGAAGAACTTCAAACGAAATAAGTGTGTCTTTTGCCTCTTTAATATGTTCCGTGATCTTCATCTTCAAAAAAAATTGGTGCAATATACACCAGGCATAGCTTTTAAAAACAAGTGTTAAGAAACAAGCTGCAAAATGCTTATACTTGCGCAACCTCTATTTTTGCATAAATACATTCAGTTGAGCATAACAATTCATACTAAAGATCTTGTAAAAATTTATCGTAACAGAACGGTAGTTAATCATGTTTCTGTTGAAGTAAAACAAGGCGAAATCGTCGGTTTACTCGGGCCCAATGGTGCTGGTAAAACAACTACTTTTTATATGGTGGTTGGTTTGATAAAACCTGATGAAGGTGAAGTGTTTTTGAATGATTTGGATATAACCAAACTGCCTATGTATAAAAGGGCACAAATGGGCATTGGTTATTTGCCACAGGAAGCTTCGGTGTTCAGAAAATTAAGTGTGGAAGATAATATTATGGCAGTTTTGGAAATGACGAAACTTTCCAAACAGGAACGCAGAAACAAACTGGAAAATCTTTTGGAAGAATTTGGTCTTGGTCATGTGCGTAAAAATAATGGCGACAGTTTAAGCGGTGGTGAAAGAAGAAGAACAGAAATTGCAAGAGCACTTGCTGTGGACCCGAAATTTATTTTGCTGGATGAACCTTTTGCCGGTGTTGACCCGATTGCTGTTGAAGATATTCAAAGTGTTGTTGCAAGACTGAAATATAAAAACATTGGAATTTTGATAACAGACCATAACGTTAATGAAACACTTTCTATTTGCGACCGTGCTTATTTGCTTATTGAAGGAAAGATATTTCAACATGGCACTGCAGAAGAATTAGCAGGTAACGAACAGGTCAGGCGTTTATATCTTGGAACAAATTTTGAACTTAGAAGAAAAGAATGGATCATTGACATGGGCAGAAAAGGCGTTACAACAAGCGCTGATTAATTAATTGTCTTTTTCGCTTTCATTCCTTATTTTGCTTATAACTATGAAGTTATTAAGCCCTGCAATATCAAGATTGGCACGCCTCCGTTATTGGAAGATCGAGCAATGGATCAACGATCCTATTGCTGCACAAAGAGAAGTTTTGCAGGATCTGGTTACACATGGCCAATACACCGAGTTTGGCCGTAAGTATAAACTCAATCTTCTTTATACAGTTCGTAAGTTTAAAGAAGCTGTTCCCATTAGCGAGTATAATGACCTTAAGCCTTACATAGAAAGACTGATGAATGGCGAGCAAAATCTTTTATGGAACACGCCTGTTTATTGGTTCGCAAAAAGCAGCGGCACAACAAGCGATAAAAGCAAATTCATTCCCGTTACAAATGAGAGCCTGGAAGATTGCCATTACCAGGGCGCAAAAGATGTATTAACGCTGTATTACCAGTTCAATGCAGAGAGCGATTTGCTTACAGGAAAAGGATTGGTTATCGGCGGAAGTCACCAGGTAAATCAATTTAATGAAGAAGCTTTTTATGGTGATTTAAGTGCTGTTTTACTTCAAAATATGCCCATGTGGAGCCAATGGATAAAAACACCTGAACTTGCAATTGCTTTAATGGATGAATGGGAAACAAAGATTGAAGCACTCGCACAATCAACTATACAGGAAAATGTTACTTCTATTTCTGGTGTGCCAACGTGGACACTGGTTCTAATAAAACGCATACTTGAAATAACAGGTAAAAAATGTTTAAAAGAAGTGTGGCCAAATCTTGAATTATATATTCACGGTGGCGTTTCTTTTACACCTTACCGTGAACAATTTAAAAAAATAATTGGCGCACCTATCAATTATCTTGAAATGTACAATGCCAGCGAAGGTTTTTTTGCTGCGCAGGATAACCCGAATGAAGAAGGTATGTTACTTTACCTTAATCATGGAATTTTCTATGAGTTCATGCCGGTGGAAGAATACGGCAAAGAGAATCCAAAAACAATTGGGCTAGACAAAGTGGAGATAGGTAAAAATTATGCTTTGGTTATCTCAACCAATGGCGGTTTATGGCGTTATCTTTTGGGTGATACCATCCAGTTTACATCCCTGGTGCCTTTTCGCATAAAAGTGAGTGGGCGAGTTAAACATTATATCAATGCTTTTGGGGAAGAAGTAATTGTTGATAACACCGATAAAGCTATTACCATTGCCTGCGAAAAAACAAATGCTGTTGTTAACGATTATACCGCCGCACCTGTTTATTTCAGCAATAACAGCAACGGTGCGCATGAATGGTTGATAGAATTTGAAAAAGAACCGGAGAATTTGCAGGAGTTTGCGTATGAACTCGATTGTGCTTTAAAAAGCATAAACAGCGATTACGAAGCAAAACGCCATAAAGATATAGCGTTGCGTATGCCTGTTATTCATAGTTTACAAAAACATATTTTCAGTGCCTGGTTGAAGCAGAAAGGGAAATTGGGAGGGCAGCATAAAATTCCCCGTTTATGCAATGACAGAAAATATGTTGATGAGATACTTGGATTGATGTAGCGATCATAGTACCAGGAAAGCTACTGCACATCTCTCGTTACCAAACCTTCATCATTGCTTGGCAATACAACATAATCATCGGGTAAAGTTTCGCCGGTTACAGAAACAGGATTGGTTGACACGGTGCCTGTTGTTATGAAACTGATCAGGTCATTGGTTAATCTTTCGCGGTGCGTATAAAACAAACCATGAGGCGCACTTTCATAAACAACGAATTGATTATTGGGAATGATCTCTGCCGCTTTATTACCAGCTATTTCAATTGGAATAATTTTATCTGAATCGCCGTGAATGATCAGTACCGGTACATTTATAGCTGCTGTATCTTTTCCGAAATCTGTTGTTGTAAATGCGGTAACACAATCTTTTGTTGCTTTAGGCGAAGCTATAGATGCAAGCATAAGATAGTAACTCCATAAAGCATTACTTACCGGGTGATTGAGAAAACCAATGCCAAAAAAAGGCTTGCTGAAATCATCTATAAAACCGATCCTGTCATTATTCAATCCGCTAATCATTCCATTCAATTGCTCCTGCGATACACCATCAGGATTATCTTCTGTCTTTGCCAAATAAGGAACTATACTTGCAACAAGTACAGCTTTGCTAACATGTTCACCATTATAACGCGAAAAATATCTTGCAACTTCTCCACCACCCATTGAGAAACCAACAAGCGTTACATCATCCAAATTCAGTTGTGTAATTAATGCATGAAGATCATCAGCGAAAGAATCATAATCATAACCACTCCAGGGCTTATCAGACATACCAAAGCCTCTGCGATCATAAGCAATTACACGCAATCCCGCGTTAACCAGTGGTTCTGTTTGATATTCCCACATCTCTTTACTCAATGGCCAGCCGTGTATCAAAACAACCGATTTACCTGCCCCATAGTCACAATAAGAAATATTTATTGTTTCTCCTGTTGATGCATTTGTTGATTGAATGAATTTCATAGTTAGAGGTTTTGATGTAAAGCATTAGCAAAATTGTATCAGGATTAATGAATGCAACGATTATAAAATTAAGTTTAAAGGTTGATAAAGTAAAACGAGTTGGAGTAAAAAGAAAGAATTAGATTATTAAAAAACAATTCAGCCACTTCAACAATAATCTCTACCAGGTGCGACCCGCTCTTAAAGATATTGCGGAAAGAGCCAAATCATTACATCGCTCCTGTAAACTGTTTTAAAAAGCGGATATCATTTTGTGAATACAACCGGAGGTCGTTAACACGATACTTCAACTGGCATACTCTTTCGATACCCATGCCAAATGCAAAACCCGTGTATTTATTGGGATCTATATTAAAGTTTTCCAACACTTTCGGATGAACCATTCCGCTTCCTAATATTTCAACCCAACCCGTATGTTTACAAACACTGCAACCTTCACCACCACAGATCAAACAACTAATATCCATCTCTGCACTGGGTTCGGTGAAGGGAAAATAACTCGGACGAAAACGAACTTTCACATCCTTTCCAAACATTTCCTGTACAAAGAAATAAAGCGTTTGTTTGAGATCGGCAAAACTTACGTTTTCATCTATATACAAACCTTCCACCTGGTGAAAAAAACAATGTGCTCTTGCACTGATGGTTTCATTGCGGTAAACACGTCCCGGGCAAATTACACGAATGGGCGGTTTTTGTTTTTCCATCACACGAGCCTGTACACTACTGGTATGTGTGCGTAATAACCAGGCAGGATTTTGATTGATATAAAATGTGTCCTGCATATCTCTTGCAGGATGATCTTCCGGAAGATTCATGGCGCCGAAGTTGTGCCAGTCATCTTCGATCTCAGGGCCTTCAGCCACTGCAAAACCAAGCCGTTTAAAAATGTTTACAATATCATTTCTAACAATGCTTAATGGATGACGTGAACCCACCGGCACCGGGTCGCCGGGTAAACTCCAGTCAATATGTAATGTTAATTGCTGGTTATCTTCTGTTGACTCTTTAAGAGATTGATATTTCTGTTCGATGAAATTTTTAAAATCATTCAGTATCAATCCAAATTCTTTCTTGCGTTCATTTGGCACATTTTTCATTTCACCCATAACATTCTTTACGAGGCCTTTTGTACCTAAGAATTTTATGCGAAAATTTTCTGCATCATCTGCCGTTGAAGCAGTAAAGTTTCTTGCTTCCTGTTTATAATTTTCTATCTGTTGCAACAATTCTTCCATTAAGCGAAGATAAGGAGAGTTTATAGTTGTGATATTAGTATCTATCTAAAAAGGAGGTGTAGAAAAGGCTCTCTTTAAAATTTTGTACAAGAAATGAAAAACAAAAGTAACACTGTAATATTTATCTGTACTTATTTCTTGGGTTACGCCTGATATGCCAGATCGAATAATGGTAACGGTAGGATTTGGTAAGGATAACCAATAACTGTAATTTCTCTGTAGGGTTTTCTTACTTTCCTGTAACGAGTGGGATCTTCATAAATCATTCTTAATCTCTCTAATAATGCCTCCTCGAATTTGTCTCCTAACCCTTTTTGCTTTTTCTCATACCATCTCCAGGCATTATACCAGTTGCTTAAGGATTTTGGGGATATAATTACTCTATAAATCATGTTCCCGATACTGCTCTTTTAATATCTTCAACTGAGATAAAGATTCTTCTAATGAATAGCCTTTTACTGCACCTGATTCAATCTCACCCCTCTCTTTATCCATCTCAGCAAAACGTTCATTAGTGATGTATGTTTCTTCTTCTACACTTTCATAAAGCATATCAGCTATTTTTATTTTCTCCTCAGCAGGAAGAGATAGTAGTTCTTCAATACTGTACATAACAAAAATTATATTGCAATTTAGTAAAAAAATGGCCGTAGTAATAGCTCCTATTAGCTGCAATAATTTTTTCCTTGTGGAAGATAAGGAGAGTACTTTTTAGTGAGAAGTAAAACGACAGATGCCAAACGTCGCCTTTCACTTCTCAGGTTTCAACATCTATTCTTTATGCGGTGGTAGTGTTACCCAGTTGTGACCATCCCTTGCTATTAATGCTTCTGCATCTTCAGGTCCCCAACTATCCGGTGAATAATTTGGAAAATCAACCGGCGGCCTTGCTTCCCATGCTTTCAAAATAGGCATGATAACTTCCCAGGCCGACTCTACCTGGTCGGCACGCATAAACTGGGTTGCATTACCCATCATTGCATCGAGTAACAGTGTTTCATAAGCTTCTGGCTGATGATCATCATAAGCGTCTTTATACCTGAAAACCATATCAACAGGATTTAACGTCATGCTTTGCCCTGGCCTTTTTGCCTGGAAACGTAAACGTATGTCCATCTCCGGCTGAATGCTAATCGTTAAGCGGTTAGGACGCCATGTTTCCGCAGCTTCAGCAGGAAAGGCATAATGTGGTGCCTGTTTAAATTGAATGGTTATAATAGTTGTTTTTTCATGCAAATATTTTCCTGTTCTTACATAAAACGGAACACCCTGCCAGCGCCAGTTATCAATATAAAACTTAACAGCAGCGAAAGTTTCAACATTGGAATGTGGATTAACATTTTTTTCTTCACGGTAACCTTTAACTTTTTCACCTTTTAGCCATCCTTCTGAATATTGTCCACGAACTGCGTAATTATGTGCATCTTTTGGTTTTATCTTTCGGATAGCATTGAGTACATCCACTTTCTTATTGCGAATTTCATTCGCATCAAACGACACAGGTGCTTCCATCGCAATAATGCAAAGCATTTGCAGCAAATGATTTTGTACCATATCCCGCAGAGCACCGGACTGTTCATAATAACCGCCCCGATCTTCTACGCCAACCGTTTCTGCTGCAGTTATCTGCACATCATCAATGTAATTCCGGTTCCATAAAGGCTCAAATAAAGCATTTGCAAAACGAAGTGCAAGTATGTTTTGCACCGTTTCCTTTCCCAGGTAATGATCTATGCGATAAATCTGGTCTTCAGTGAACATCGTATTCAGCAACTGGTTCAACTCACGTGCACTGGCAAGATCATGGCCAAAAGGTTTTTCTACAATTATGCGTGTGGTATTTATATTCTTACATATTTGTAACTGGCCTAATTCTTTCGCAATATCCGGAACCAGTTGAGGCGCTACAGCAAGATAGAAAAGAACATTCGGTTGGGTGTTCCATTCTTCTTCATATTTCTTTACTGTTTCTGCAATCTTGTTATAAGAACCTTCTTCTTCGGCATCCATCTGTAAATAACCAACATGTTTGGTAAACTCAACCCAATGACCATTTTGCTTTCCCTTACGACGGGAAAATTCCTGTATCCCTTCCAGCAAATGCGCATGGTATTTCTCATTAGTATAAGCTGTTCTCCCAATACCGTAAATAGCAAATTGTTGAGGCATCCAGTCATCAATAAAAAGATTGTAAAGAGCTGGTGTTAATTTTCTATAATTAAGATCGCCGCTTCCGCCAAAGATGAATATCAAAGTGGCTGAAGGTTTATTGCGTGTTGTGTTTGTCATTGTTTGTTTAATTATTTTACCGGCTCGCAATCGCTATTTATCTTCTGTTGTGTCACTCACTTGTACGTTCTGTTCTTTATTCAACTGAAATGATTTTTTCAATTTATTCACTATACCGATTTATCATCTTTACTTTCCCATCCTGTATGGAAATGTCCTTCCCTGTCTATTCGTTCATATGTATGTGCACCAAAAAAATCTCTTTGTGCTTGTATTAAATTAGTAGGCATTCGTTCTGTCGAGTAAGACTCAAAATAAGCCAAAGCACTCATCAAACCGCCGGTGCTTATGCCAGCATCTATCGCCTGTTTAATAACCGTTTTTATGCTTTCTGTATTTTCTTTTATCAATGCAACAATAGAACTGTCTAAGAGTATATTTGGTAATTGATCATTAGCACTGTAAGCCTTATAAAAAATCTCGAGCAAAGAAGAACGAATAATACATCCGCCCCTCCATGATTTTACAACATCTTTTAATGGAATATCCATCTGCAGAATTGATGATGCATTGTGCAACATTGCAAGTCCTTGTGCATAACAAACGATCATTCCAAAATAAAGTGCATTTTCAAGTTGTTGCGTGAAAGCTTTTTTATCGGCATGTATACGTTGTGATTGTGTTGATGAACCATACAACTTTGCAGCCTGTACACGCTCTTCTTTAAAAGCAGATAAGATGCGCAACTGAACCGACATATCTATAGTTGGAACAGCAATGGGCAAATCCATTGCATCCTGCGAAGTCCATTTACCTGTGCCTTTTGATCCTGCTTTATCAGAGATCATATCAACCAATCTGTTGTTTGTTTCTTCGTCTTGCTGAAGAAAAATATCTCTTGTTATCTCGACTAAAAATGATTGCAGTTTTCCTTCATTCCATTGCTTGAAAATTTCATGCATTTCATCATTATTCAAAACCAATCCGCGATGCAAAAGATCATACACTTCGCTTATCAACTGCATAATAGCATATTCAATACCATTATGCACCATTTTTACATAATGGCCTGCCGCATCTTTACCCATGTAGGCAGTGCAAGGTTCGCCATTAACTTTTGCAGCAATTGCTTCAAGCAAAGGCTTTACATGATTATATGCTTCAAGATCACCACCCGGCATGAGGCTGGGACCCGTCCTGGCGCCGTGTTCACCACCGGAAACACCCATGCCCATAAAATGAATGCCTTTATCTTTTAAATAATTCACTCTTTTTAATGTGTCAATATAATGGGAGTTGCCTCCATCAATTACCACATCACCTTTATCAATCAAAGGCAACAAATCTTCAATAACGTTATCAACCGGTTTGCCTGCGGGAACAAGCATCATTATTCTTCTTGGCATTTTCAACTGCTGAACCATTTCCGCCAGCGTTGTTACACCTTTTACTTCTGTATCTTCACTTGCAGCAGCTTCCAGTGCTTTTGCTTTTTGAACATCTTTATCAAAACCAATAACACTGAAATGATGACCAGCCATGTTAAGCAAAAGATTGCTTCCCATAACACCAAGACCGATCATGCCAAAATCGTATTTGTTGTTTTCCATGCTAACGTTATTGAAATGAGGCGCAAGTTATACAATCTGTTTCTAATGATTATTCGCAAAGAGAAAAAGTATGACTGTTAAAAAACAATTGCTGTGCAACGGTTTTATTTATTGCATCTTTTAGGTCCTGATCATTGAAATCAACTGCCATTCAAATAAATCTCATCTAATTATTCAACAGTTGCTTTGCGGAAAGCACCATCTCTTCTGCTGATTTTTTTGATAGATTTTCAATGTCGAACTGAGCTAAAACATCCTGCAATTCTTTCAAATGTTTTTCATCATTGTTTTGTTTATATTCATTCTTGAGGATACGTATTTTTTCAAAATCCTGTATGCCTTCAATCAATTTCTCAAAACGTATGGAAGTCATTGGACCGGGATAAACCTGGTAAGTATCGCCGGAAGGCCAGGCTGTAAAACGACTGTCATTCAGCGGATCTTTCGGCCAGCTATTATAAGCCCAGCGAAGATAGCCATCCATATTTTTTGCAGCTGTGTACCAACCGATCCACACATGCTCCGCAGGTGGTGAGAAAGTAAAACCATTTGGATATTTCTCTGTGCAGCAAGTGTACCAGGTGCTTATCTTTCCTTGCTGATGCCTTAATTGTAATGTATCTGCAGGAAATTGCAAACGTGAAGCAATGCAATAATCATAAACATCTTTTTCAATATTGGGATGATAATCACCTGCAAGAGCGATCTTCCAGTTGGTATCAATTTGTTTCAGCAAACTGATAACCGATTGCATCGCCGGCATTGGCCGTTCGTCCATTGCAATAGCCGTAATATCAAACCATCCTTTTGCTTTTAGATGTTTGGTAAAATCTGTTAACATCGTTCTCCAAAATTCATTGTAAGCAGGTGTGCCTATCGCATCTGTAAACACAGTATCTTTTCCTATGCTTTCATCGTAGTATTGAAAAGCAATTTTCCAGGGAACCATGCTGTAACAATTAATACGCTGCTTAATGCCACAACTCATCACAAAAGAGATGTACTTATCGAATAATGTATAGTCATATTGCCAGGTTCCATCTTTCTTTTTTATCCATTTTATAAGGCTGGGATAATCATCATAGGTTTGATGTCCCCAAGGTTCGTTCACAATACTTGCCGTAATATTTTTTTGACCTGCGCTTGCTAAAAGGGTATAATATTTTTTCATCAGCTCAAAATGTTCATCACTCCATAATTTCACATTATGAACCCGTGCAATCGAAGCAGGGTGTTGCCAAAGGTCTAAGTGAAAACCCCATTGAGAAGGTGGCAGCAAAGTTCTGTTCAGCACTTTTACGGATAAGTCTAGCGTATAATTCTTATCTGCTTTAACAGTAACGACGCCATTATAAATACCTGCCGGAGTATTGGAAGGAACTTTTATACTTATCCAAACCGGTTGAACTGAATTCTTGTGAAGTGCTGCAGAAGATAATGAAGTATTAATACGATCTGCTCTGAGTGATGAATCAAAATCCCGGGATTGGCGATGACCACAACCGTCTCTATATTCATCTGCCATTACATATTCAACAAATCCTGCAGTAATGTTTTCTTTTGCAATTTTTTTACCATTATCCGTTTGGAAGTCGTTTGTTTCAATGGTTACAGAAGGAACATCTGTTCTGCCCCAAACAACTAATTGTGTATGTATCTTCTCTCCTTTCCAGGCGGTTAATAAAGCTGTATTTTGTGGAGTAATTTCAGGCACAACATCCTGTTCATAACGAATGTTGCTGTTGGCAAAACTAACCTGGACAGGTGCATTAAGATTTTGCCATTGCGAATTTTTTACTGCAACATTTAAAACAGTCTTTTTTTGCAATACAAGACTAACGTCCTGCGCAGATAATGAACTACATAAAACGATCAAAAAAATAAACAACAAATTTTTCATTCTTTCCATTTTCAAAAATGTGAACAACCAAATAGTAAAGTTTCAAACCGACAAGATAAAGAACTACTTCGTTATCCTGAGAATCTTTTTATGGTTGTAAAAAATTTGAAGATGGCCTCACTCGGTTCTTAAACTTCTCACCGGATTTGCAATTGCAGCTTTAATGGCATGATGGCTTACGGTTATCACGGCAATAAGTACTGCAAGTAATCCTGCAATAACAAATATCCACCAGCCAATGTGAATACGATAAGCAAAATTCTGCAGCCAACTTTTTGCAGCTAACCACGCCAACGGAGAAGCAATTACAATAGCTATAAACACAAGCGCAATAAACTCTTTTGAAACCATTACTGTGATATTGCTGATACCAGCACCTAATACTTTGCGAATACCAATTTCTTTGGTTCGCTGCACAGTTGTAAATGCAGCTAATGCAAATAAACCTAAACAAGCCAATGCTATTGCAAGGCCGGAAAACAAAGCGAAAAGCTTTGCGGAGCGCTGTTCTGTTTGATAAAGTGCATTAAAATCTTCATCAAGAAAATGATAATTGAAAGGACGGTAAGCAACTCTTTCTTTCCAGGTTGTTCCTAAGGCATTTAAAGTGGAAGGAATATTATTGCTTTTGATCTTTACAAACATCTGACGGATCATCGTTGTATCAAGAAATAAAACCATCGGACCGACAGGCTGATGCAAAGAAGCAAAATTGAAATCTTTTATAACAGCTTTCACTGTTCCCGGTGCAGATTTTTGAATGGTTTTACCTACGGCTTCTTCCGGCGACCATCCCAATTCTCTGGCTGCTTCTTCATTCAAGATATAAGCGCTTTTATAATTTTTATAATCATCTGTTGTATCCTGCAGTAAAAAATCAGTGTTTGTAAAATCATTTCCTGCAATAATATGCATGCCCATCGTTTGTATAAAGCCAAGATCAACAGGCATAGCTGTTACGGACAAACTCTTCTTATCTTTTCCATTATCTGCAGTAATTCCATCTCCCCATTCAACAAATGTTGGATCTTCATAAGCACCTGTAATGCTTATCACACCCGGGTTTAAAGCCATTGCCTTTTTAAGGGCATCATAACCAGTCTTCATTTTTCTGTCAACAGGCAGAACAACAACATGCTCTTTATCATAACCCAGATCTTTATTTTGTATGTATGATATCTGCTGAAGTATAACAATAGTAGAAACGATGAGAAAAACAGAGATCACAAACTGGAATACGATAAGTGATTTCCTGATAGCTCCTCCTGAAGTTGCGGTTCGTACGCCTGATTTTAGAATATTTATAAGACCTGTGTTGCTGAGAACAAAAGCGGGATATGAACCTGCAACAAAACTTACAAGAATGCCGAGCAACAACAAAGCAAAAAGAAGCGAAGGTTGCAATAACATGGATGTTGTAAATATTTTTCCTGTTATATTATTATATAAAGGCAGCAACATAATGCTTATTACAACTGAAAGAATCAAAGCAATAAACGTAAGCACAACAGCTTCGCCGATAAACTGCCTGAATAACTCGCCTTTGCCTGCACCCATTACTTTGCGAATACCAATTTCTGTGCTTCTTCCTGCTGATTGTGCAGTTGCAAGATTGGTATAATTAACACAGGCAATTAATAAGATAAGCAGCGCGATAATGCTTAAAACAAATACATAAGTGATGTTACCGTTTGGCTCAAGTCCGTCTAAAGAAGAATGGAGGTGAACGGATAATAAAGGTTCAAGATGATACGTGAGGTAATCATTGCTTTGCATATGCAATTCGTTCTTTGTTACGTCTTGCATGTATTGAGTAACCTGTTGTTGTAAAGAAGGAATTTGATTTGCATCATGCAATAAAAGATAAGTAATATAATTTGCGGTATACCATTCTTCAGATTTTGAAACAGCCAAACTTTGAAAGGAAGCAACCATATCAAACTGCACCTGCGAATTAAGTGGCGGATTTGCTACAATGCCTGTTATTTCATATTCTTCCGCATCATTAAAACGTAATGTTTTACCAACCGGATTTTCATCACCAAAATATTTTTTTGCTGCTGTTTTTGTAAGAACAATTTTATTCGTACTGTTTAACACAGTTTCTAAATTTCCCTGTAGTAAATTGAAAGAAAATACTTTGAAGAAATCTGCATCAGCATACAAAATGTTTTTTTCATCAAAAACCTTTGTTCCATTTGCAACAGAACGCGACGCTTTTATAGTTCTTACAAAACTCTCCACCTGTGGGAAACTCCGTTGAAATTGAGGCGCCACTTTTGTTCCTGTAACAGCGGTTTTATTTACTGTTCCGCTACTGCTGTACTCCATTGTTACACGAACAATACGATTAGCATTTTGGTTAAACGCATCGTAGCTTAATTCATTCCATACAAATAACCCGATCAAAATACAGCCTGTAATTCCAACGGTTAAACCCGTAATATTTACAAAAGCATACAATTTGTTTTTACGAATATTTCTCCAGGCAGTTTTGAAATAATTTTTAAACATTATCAGAACCAGGATTTTTATGATTTATACTGTTTTGTTGATTTGCCTAATTTGCTATTCACTTCTTAAACTCTTCACTGGGTTGCTTATTGCGGCTTTGATGGCCTGAAAGCTTACCGTTATCAAAGCAATAAACAGTGCGGCAAAACCTGCTGCAATAAATATCCACCAGCTTATATCTATTCTGAAAGCAAAATCCTGCAGCCACTTGTTCATGAAATACCAGGCAATTGGTGCGGCGAACACAAATGAGATAATCACAAGTTTTACAAAATCTTTCGACAACATTTGAACGATGCTTTGAACACTTGCACCGAGCACTTTTCTTATACCGATTTCTTTTGTTCGTTGCTCTGCAATAAAAGTGGCAAGACCAAACAAACCGAGACAAGCTATAAAGATCGCAAGAACCGAAAATGTTAAAGCGATCTTCCCAACACGTTCCTCTGCGCGATACATTTGATTAAATGAATCATCCAGAAAACGATAACTGAAAGGCAGTTCAGGTGCAAGTGATTTCCATTTTGATTCCACTTTTGCAACAAGACCTTTTATATTGGTTGTATTAATTTTAAAAGACATCAGCCCGGCATTTTTCCCAAGCATAAAAGCAAGCGGGCCAACCTGCCGATGCAAAGTTTCATAATTGAAATTCTTTACCACACCAATAACAGTATAAACATTCTGCGCTCCATCCCCACGCATTTCATATATCTTTTTACCAATAGGATCATCATAACCTAAAACTTTTGCAGTGGTTTCATTGATGATAATAGCAGTGGAATCACTTCCATATTCTTTCGAAAAATTTCGTCCTTTTATTATCTGCATTCCCAACGTAGGTATATAATCATAATCAATTCGCCAGTTCTGCATATCAAAACCATTCTGTGCAGTTGCCACTGCATCTTTCGAATAACTGTTATCATTCCGGTACGAATCTGACACGGGAAGAAATCCACTCATCGTTCCACTTACTACACCCGGTAATTGTAAAATTTCATTCTTGAAAGCATCCACATTATTGTGTAAAGAATAAGTATTATTGATAATAAGAACTTCATCCTTATTGTAACCAAGATTCTTTGTTTGAATATAATTTAACTGCTTGTAAACAACGATAGTTCCGATAATGAGAATGATGGAAGTAGCAAATTGAAATACAACCAGCACACTTCTTAACCCTCCACTTTTACTTCCCAGTTTCAACTTACCTTTTAATACTTCAATTGGTTTAAAAGACGAGAGAAAGAAAGCAGGATAACTTCCGGCGATCAAACCAACAATAAAAGGCAAAGCGATCAGAAAAGGCAGGATATACGGTGTTACAAGATCGGATAACACCATTTGTTTATCCGCAACATCATTAAACAAAGGCAATACGGCATATACAATTACGAGAGCGATAAACAAAGACAGAATAACCATTAAAGTAGATTCGATTAAGAACTGCGAGATCAGATCTTTTTTCTCTGTACCAAGCACTTTTCTTATGCCTACTTCTCTTGCTCTGTTTGCTGAACGAGCCGTAGTAAGATTCATGAAGTTGATACAGGCTATCAACAAAATGAATAAAGCAACGGCAGAAAAAATATATACATACTGAATATTTCCCGCCGGACTTAACTCAAACGAACGATCAGAATACAAATGAATTTTTGTTAACGGTATCAAAGAGTACGCAATCTTATTTCCGGCTTTTTCAAACTCCTCCATGCTGTTGATATTCATGTATTGTTTCGCCGCAGGTAAAACATAATTAATGATGTATTGTGAGAAATTTTTTTCAAACGCTTTATAATCCGTTCCCTTTTTTAATAACAAATACGTATAAAAATTATGACTTGTTAATTGTCCCCATTTGTAATCAACATTTTTCATGGAGAACAAAAAGTCGAAATGAAAATGCGAGTTCTCGGGAATATCCTTTATTACAGCAGTTATTTTATAAGGGATGAGCTTATCATTATCTTTTGTTTCGATTGTTTTACCCAAGGCATTCACCGTTCCAAAATATTTTTTTGCAGCAGATTCAGTTATCACAACAGTATTCGGTTCATCCAAAGCTTTTTTTGTATCGCCTTCAATAGCAGGTAAAGTAAATACACGAAAGAATGTTGAATCTACATTAGCTACTTTTTCTTCATTAATAAATTCATTCCCCTTCTTTATCAATTTGCTTCCGTCGAACGAATAAATGCGGGTGTAATCTTCTACTTCAGGATAATCTTTTTTTAGTAACTGACCCATCATATCTGATGTTACAGGCATGTGCAAATCAGCGCCGCCAAAACGAATATCAGAGTTGATGCGGTAAATACGCTCGGCATTCACATTGTAACGGTCGAAGCTTAATTCATCTGTCACATACAAAATGATCAGCAAAAAGCAGGACAAGCCGATAGCCAGCCCAATAATATTGATAGAGGAGAATACTTTATTCTTCAACAAATTTCTCCAGGCCACTTTTAAATAATTACGAAACATTTTTATAAGTTATAAGCGTTAGTGTGTTTATGTTATACGATCTTTTCTATTTTTTGTTACCAGCTTTTGTTCCTTTCTTCATCGCCGGTTGTGTCACTCACTTGTGCGTTCTGAACAGCTATCAGCTTAAGCGGTCATAGACGAGATCCCTGCTGATTTTCAACAGCCATGCCAGTTAGATAACGATTACGATGTCAAGTAGTTACAGTAATTTTTAAAAGATAATTGTTCGATAACGAACACCTGTTGCACGGAATTGTTACAGTAAGCAATGGCTAATTATAAGAAGATTACTTCAAGAGATGCTTCGCCATGCAAACACTATTTCCAACGTTTTAATATTGACCGTAGTTCTCAATGAGGTGATATCCTGCTTTTTGATATAACCTGATTGCTTCAGGTTGCTTTTTTCCTGTTTCTAAAATGTATTCTGCATATCCTGATTCCGAAGCCCACATCTCTAATTCTTTCAAAATGTGTAGACCAATTCCATGTCCGCGATATTCCGAGCGTACAAACATTCTTTTTATTTCCGCTTTCTCATTATCAAACATTTTAAATGCACCACAACCAACTGCTTTGTTGTCTTCATAACAAACAACAACATTTCGAATATTTGTAATCTTGTTAAACTGTGAGTAGAAGGCGTGGTCGTCACCGTCTCTTATCTTCAAATCTGCATCTAATAATTTTACCAACTCCCGGAAGTCATTATTTTCTGATGTTGTTCTGATAATAGAATACATAACAAACTTGTAAAAAGAAAAACAATGATTGCGACTGTAGTGAGTTGAATGAATTTTATCTATTTCCAGGAATAATTTGTCTTTGAGTTGAATTATTCAATTGATAATACGGAAACATCGGTGAAGAACTTTTTTCAATACCTATACTTCCTGAAATGGAAAAAGTTTTTTCATCATTCACATACTGCAAACCCAATTCTGCTCTGGAATAAATTCCAAGACTGTGCGCATTGAAGAATGCGGGAGTTTGATTTGATTTATTGAAACCGCCAGATATAAAAGAACTGTTGAAATTTATATAAGCAGGCGCAACAGACACACCTGCGAAAGCGTATAAATTTTTGTTCAGTTTACGGTTTAACTGTAAAGCCAAAGGAGCCGAAAAAATGGTTGCATTGCCACCTTTAAAGAAAGAGAAACTCGTTGATATGCCACTATATTTACTCAATGACCATTTCTTTTTGGAACTACTATCAGAAAGATGACTGTTAATACCAAAGGTGCCGTTATGCACGTAATCAAGATAGCTTACCGGCAAAACTGTTTGTGCTTTTAATACAGTAAAAGAAAATATTATGATCAATAAAACCAATATTCGCATAGCGTTGAATTATATTATAAAAGTACATCTTGCTCCTGTAGAAAAAAATGGTTGAGCGAAAGTTAACAAGATAGTTGAAAGCAAGGTAGCAGGCATCAGGATGAGGTGTGCTTCAATCACTCAACCCATTATTCATCATTCATCATTCACGATCTCATTCTGTTCTTAAACTTTTCACCGGGTTTGCCAATGCAGCTTTTATTGTTTGCACGCCTAATGTTATTATTGAAATTATTACCATGGAAAGACCTGCTGCAATGAATATCCACCAACTTATTTCTGTTCGATAGGCAAAATTTTCCAGCCATTTATGCATCGCAAGCCAAGCGAGTGGAATGGCAACTACTAAAGCAAGTAATACCAGTGCTAAAAAATCTTTTGAAATGAGTGTAACGATCTGCGAAACAGAAGCACCTAATACTTTTCTTACGCCTATCTCTTTGGTACGTTGCGTTGTTGTATAGATAACAAGTCCAAACAATCCCAAACAACTGATAAAAACAGCAAGGCCTGTTGCCCATTTTAATAACCCGGAAATATGTTGTTCTGCATCGTAATACTTTGCAATATCTTCATCAAAAAACTTGTATTCAAAATCATCTGCTGGATATACTTGTTTAAAAGCTCTTTCAATTTTAGCAATGGCTTTCTCCCAGTTTGTGCCGTGTTTATCCTGCGGATATAATGCAACGCTTATGGTTCGTTCTACATTGTCCCAACTACCAATGATCAAAGGCTTTATTGGCTCATGAAGTGATTTTTGATTAAAGTCTGCCACAACACCTGAAACAGGTATTCGTTTATTGCTCCACTCAAGATATTTTCCAACTGCCTGCTGAGGATTCTGAAAACCTAAAAGGTTCGCATACGTTTCATTAATAAGAAATTCCTTCACTGTATCCGATGCAGCAAGATTATGTCCTGCAAGCAACTTTAATCCATACAGCTTTGTATAATTTGTGTCGCCATATTTTTGCTGGACATCGGTTTCAATTTCTTTCTTTCCATCCTTATATTTTATAGTTCCACTCCAGGTACTGAGAGAAGAAGGAGCACTGTTGCTTAAACTTACCATCGCTATTTCAGGTATAGATTTAAGCTTCTCCAACAACACGTATTTATTTTCTTTTACCGTATCATAATAATTCGTTTGCAGGTAAAGAATAGCTTCTTTTTTAAAGCCCATATCCTTATGCAATGAGTAATAAATTTGCTTACTTACCAGAAGTGTAGCCATAATAAAAACCTGCGCAATAACAAGCTGGGAAACAGTCAATGATTTTCTTAACCACGCACTGCGTGTTTTACCACTGTTTGTATTCACCTGGTTTTTTAAAACAGCAACAGGTTTAAATTTTGAAAGAATGAGAGAAGGATAAAAGCCTGCAAACAAGGTAACGCCTACAACAAGCACGATAAGAAAGGCAATGATCATTGGTTGAGAACTTATATTGAAATGCAGCCCTTCAGGAATAAAGTCAGAAAATACTTTTAAAAGAAGCGGTGTTATTGCAACCGATAATACCGTTGCAATAAATGTAAGCATGAATGTCTCGCTGAGAAACTGAAATACAAGCTGGCTTCGCGAACCACCCATCGTTTTTCTGATGCCAATTTCTTTTGAACGTTGCGAAGCATAAGCGGTTGTAAGGTTGATAAAATTGATACATCCAAGCAATAACAAAAACATTGCAACTGCAAGCAATCCGTACAAAGTTGCTTTGTTTGCAACAGGCAGATCGTAAGTGCCATAATCGCCATTGAAATGAATATCATTTAAAGGCTGCAGTTTATATTCTGTTTTACTGTTATCGTTTGGTTCTTTTTTATGATGTCTTTCAAACAAAGCATTTATCTGTTTCCCGATGCTTGCCGGCACAGCCCCCGGAGTAAGTTTTACCAACAATTGCGAAACCGAATTGGTATTATCCCAATTATCATAATCATCTGTTTTAATCTTGTGGTTTGAAGTGTTGCCTGAGAAATAAAAGTTTTAAAAGTAAAATCAGTATTTGCTTGAATGTCTTTTAAAACACCTGCAATGGTTGTATGAATTGTATCATCAATAAAAAGTTCATTACCTATTATTTGAGCAGGAGAAAGCCCCGGAAAATATTGACGAGCAGCAGATTCTGTAAGCACTGTTTGATAAGGCTCCCGTTCAAAAGTTTGAGGGGAACCACTTAACCATGTATAACCGATCAGGTTGATAAAATCATTGTTCGCAAATACAATACTTTTCTGATGCTTATAGTTAACGGGGCTATTGGCAGAAAGAGGTATGGTAATTTTAGCGTCCCCGTTCCACGTTCTGAAAGGTACTACTGCATCTAAACCTGTCAATTCTTTTTTTATTGCAGGACCTAGTGGAGAAGTAACACCTGAGTTGCGATAAATTTCTCCTGAAAAATTAAATACAGATACAATACGATAAATACGGTCATTATCTTTTTCAAACTTATCAAAATTAAAATGATAATTCACCAGCAGAAAAATAACAAGTGACGCACTGATACCAATAGCAAGACCAAGAATATTAATAACTGAGAAAACCTTGTTCTTCCACAAGGTTCTGAAAGCAATTACAAAATAATTCTTCAGCATAAAATAAATTTATATGAAGGCATGGGTTTACTATTGAAGCCATCAATAAATTATTATCACTCAGCTTATCTCTTGATCCAATTAATCATGGTTCAAGCCTTTATTCACTCCTCAAACTCTTCACCGGATTAGCCAACGCTGCTTTTATTGCCTGGTAACTAACCGTTGCTAATGTTATCATCATTGCTCCTAAGCCTGCTGCGATAAATATCCACCACGATATATCGGTGCGATAAGTATAACGCTGCAACCACTGGTGCAAGAAATACCAGGCAACCGGAATAGCAATTAAACAAGATATAACAACCAACATCACGAAATCTTTTGAAAGCATCTGCCATAAATTGAAAATGCTTGCACCTAAAACTTTTCGCACACCGATTTCTTTTGTACGTTGCTCTGCAACAAATGAAGCAAGTCCAAACAATCCAAGACAACTAATAAACACAGCAAGAATGGCAAAGAAAGTAGCCAGATCACCGATGCGTTCTTCATCCGAAAATTTCTTTGCATATTCTTCATCATTAAACTTATATTCAAACGGACTCGCAGGATTGTATTTCTTAAAAACTGTTTCTATTTTACTTAATGCAGCATTCATAGACACAGTTGGTTTTATGCGGACGGTTATCACACTTGCCCATTCAGGATCAAAAACAAAAATGGTTGGCTTTACAGGTTCGTAAGGCGATTCCATCACCATATCTTTTATCACACCTACAACCGTAAAATATTTATCATTCCACTTGATATTCTTCCCCACAATATTTTTTATGCCTGTAAGTTTTACAGCAGCCTCATTGAATATAAGAGAGGTACTGTCAGCAAAATCTCTTGAAAAATCACGTCCTTCTTTTATCAGCCAGCCAATTGTTTTTCCAAAATCATAGGTTACGCCTATCGTCCCGAAAAGAGGTAATGAATTGGGGTCTTTCCCTTCCCAATCAAAGCCAATCTGGTTTGACCAAACATTTGTTGACGGACTTGATGACTCCGCCATATTATCAACTGCACCAGTTGCTATTAAATCGTTTCTTATCGCATCATAATGACCATAGAGGTCGGGAGTTGTCATATCTATGGTTATCAATCCTTCTCTTGAATAACCAACCGGACGATCCTTCGCAAATTGAATTTGTCTATAAACGATAATGGTTCCGATAATTAATGCAATTGAAATGGTGAACTGAAGAACGACCAATATTTTTCGCGGAAGAGCCGCATTTTTTCCGACACGAAAAGTTCCTTTCAAAACTTTTATCGGTTCAAAGCCTGATAAATAAAATGCAGGATAGCTTCCTGAAACTAACCCGGTAAAAAAAGTAAAGCCGAGAAGCATTGCCCAGAAAAAGGGATTAGCGAAAGGGATAGACATGTCCTTATCTGCTAATCCATTAAAAAAAGGAAGTGCAACTGCGGTAAGAATGATGGCAAGAATAAGTGCTATAAATGTTACAACCAATGATTCGGTTAAAAATTGCCTGATGAGTTGTTTACGCAATGAGCCAATCGTTTTTCTAATGCCTACTTCCTTTGCACGTTTTTCACTTCTGGCAGTAGAAAGATTCATAAAGTTGATGCATGCAAGTAACAACACAAAAACACCAATGATTCCAAACAACCATACAAACTGGATTCTTCCGCCAACAACTTTCCCGTTTTTAAATTCATTGTATAAACGCCATTTGTTCATCGGTTGCAAAACCAGTTCTTCTTTTCCATCTTCTGCTTCCTTCAGATGAACCATCGAAGCATTTTTTACCTTCTGCGTTTCCTTATCAAAATCAATATTTCCATTCAACTGAACATAAGCCTGGAAAGAATGATTGCCCCATTGCGTCATTGCATTTTTCAACCAATCTTCTGTAGTTCTATACTTATCCCAAGACAACAATATTTTTGTTTCATATAAAGTAGTATTACGGGGAAGATCTTCAAACACACCAGTAACTTTATAGTTGTCTTTGTTATCTAATCGTATTATTTTATTGATGGCATCTTCATTTCCAAATAAAGCTTTTGCAACTGATGCGCTTAATAAGATAGAGGAAGGATCTTTAAGACCGGAAGTAACATTGCCACTCACTGTCTTTAGCGTAAACATAGAAGGGAAAGCAGGTTCTACCCACATACCTTCTGCACTGATCTTTTTATCACCAACTCCGAGTATGTGACCGAAATTCCAGGAGGCCATGGAAACATTTTTAAAATCGCTTCCATACTTCGTTCTCAATTCATTTCCCAAAGGCATAGCAACGGCTCTCCCGGTTCCTGTTTCTCCATTAAACGTTTGCGTAGTCATAACCTGTGCAAGCCTGTCGTGATTTTCATGGTAATGGTCGAAACTAACTTCATCCCAAATCCATAAACCAATTAAAATAGCAACAGCCATTCCTGCTGCAAGGCCGACTATATTAATGGCGGAATAGGCTTTGCTTTTTAGCAAATTCCGCCAGGCGATTTTGAAGAAATTTTTAAGCATTGCCTGAACTGGGGTTTGTATGATTTAAATGATTATGATGATGTTTTCCAAACCATGTTAATCTTATCAATTCGATTAACCATGGTTAGACATTTTATTCTGTTCTCAAACTTTTAACCGGATTGGCCATCGCTGCTCTTATTGCTTTTATGCTTACGGTAATAAATGCAATTCCAAATGTTATCAATGCCGCAAGTACAAAAATCCACCAGTTCAGTTCGGTTTTATAGGCGAAATTTTGGAGCCACTTATTCATGGCATAATA
>JAEZRL010000289.1 GCA_023440945.1 Bacteroidota bacterium | reverse complement strand
GCGTTTTGGTTTTCCAACAAAATAAAAATCGCTTTTGATATTTCAAAACATATCAAAAACTATCCTTCAATAAACGCATTATCTTCTATTGCTTTTTCTGATGCTTTTCTTATCGGTAGAAGAAGTATATTCTGCAGAAGCGATGATGCCTGCTATAAGATACAGACCTATCGTTTCTGCTTTTGTTATAGTAGTACGATTGCTGTAAGCAGGATTAAGGTTAAGATATTTTGGTAATATCACTGCACCTGCACCTGCAAGTAATCCTAATAAAGTGCCGCGAAAGAAAGTACTCTTTCTTTTACCAATACTAACGAGGCTGTAATAAAGAGAGTTTAAAACAAGATCGCCTAAAAGTGTAAGATTATAAGCATCTTCGTCGTGCTTAATTTCTTCGAATGGTTTGTTCAGCAGTTTAGCAAGTGCATTCATTCCCAACAGGTCCATTCGCGGTGCATCTTCATCTGTTTTTTGTAAATATTGATGTATAACAGTAAGCGCACCTGCTCCAGCAAGGCCTGCCTGTAGTGCCGGAAGTAATTTCATGGGTTTTTGTTTTATGTTATAAAACAATCAATAAATACAATGCCAGAAGTATATAAAACAGAAGCTTTTAAAATTAATTGAACGAAAAAATTTTGTGCTTGTATTAATAAAAAGAAGCTGCTTCATATTTTTTTGAAACAGCTTCTTTAATTGAAGACAATTATTATGACAATTAATGAAATGGTTTATCGCCGGCTTTTTCTAAACGCCCAAACTCCAGCCCTGGCGATATTCGCGTTTTACAAATTGATTCACTTCATCCAAATTGGTCACCCGCATATTCTGATGATCCCACAAAAGTTTCATATTGCTTCCGGGATAATCCATTCCTCTTCCGTTTGCTCTTGGTTTGGGCGTATCTGCTGCGCGTATGGCAAGGTTTGCCATGAGAATAGCTTCAGTTAACGGGCCAGCTAAATTGAATGGAGAACTTAATTCTTTATTACCATAACCCGCTATAGCTCCTTCCACCCATTGTGCATAATGCCCATCTGCACCTCCCGGAACTCTTGCATAAGTTTGTTTTACTTTAACTTCTTTATTACGGGAAAGTGGCAATAAACGTGGATCAGCAGCATATTCACTTGCCATCATTTTACCTTTTGTTCCAACAAATAAAATTCCACTGTTGCCATCGCCAAAAACTTCATCCGGACCTAATTCTTCAGGGCGTTCAGGTTTTATGCCACCATCCATCCAATGGATAGTTACCGGTCCTTTTGTTTTGGTGCCTTTAGGGAAGGTTAAGGTTGCATGACTGGATGGAGGAAAGCTTTTAGGGAAATAACCTCTTTTACCCCAATCTGTAAATACACTGGTAACAGAAGCCTGGCAGTCTGATGCATATTTAATCCCCAGCACACTAAATGGTGCTTCCATTAAATGGCAGCCTAAATCACCAAGTGCACCGGTGCCGTAATCCCACCAACCACGCCAGCTTGCGGGGATTAATTTATCTACGTAATCTACCTGTGGCGCTGTACCTAGCCACAAATCCCAATCGAGCCCTTGTGGTACAGGTGGTTTATCGTTTGGCCACGGAATACCTTGTGGCCATATAGGACGATTTGTAAAGATGTAAACCTTATCAACATCCCCGATAATGCCCGCATCATACCATTCACGCAATTGCCTTACACCATCGCCGGATGCCCCCTGGTTTCCCATTTGTGTGACTACTTTATAACGTTCAGCGGCTTCTGCTAATTTCCGGGCTTCGTATATATCATGTGTGAGCGGTTTTTGCACATATACATGCTTGCCTAATTGCATTGCAGCCATAGCAATAACAGCATGCATGTGATCAGGTGTAGATACCGACACTGCATCAAAATTCTTCGATTCTTTATCAAACAGTTCACGGAAATCTTTATAATATTTTGCTTTTGGAAAAGCTTTTACTGTTTCGGCTGCTCTGCGATCATCTACATCACATAAATAAGCAATATCAGCCTTGCCGGATTTATAAAAATGATCAATATCTGATCTCCCTTTACCGCCGGCACCAACACTGGCAATAATAAGGCGGTCGCTGGGTGCAACATATCCCCGACCTAGTACATTTCGGGGAACGATCATGAACCCTGCTGCACCGAGGGAAGCATTTTTAATAAATGACCGGCGTGAATTCACCTCAGATGAATTCAATTTTTTTTCTGGCATAGCTTTCATTTTTATGGTTATAACAATGGTTTATTTTACCTCTTCAATACATTATATCATGTCCCTATTGTTTGAAATTAAGCAATATAGTTATATATTATGGCTTTTGATAATTTCCAATTATTTTAAACATGCTCCAGGCCATACTGCTTCAAAACATCTTTAGGAACGCCTTCCCATTTATTTGGAGTGTTGCCAACATATCCCAAATCTTTCACACCTATCTCACTGGTATAAAATCCTGTTGCAGTAAGGTCACGCATACGGTTAAAAAAAGCAACACCTGGCTCCATTCCGGGTTTTACCTCCTCCGGATAGGCAATATCCGAAACCATTTCAACCTGTTGCTCTTTAGTAGCATCTTTAAATGAAGTATTGTAGCGTTTGAAGCATTGCATATCCAGCCAGCGCAAACCTCCTCGCATTGGAACCTGGTGGGTAGGAATATCTTTTACAATAAACTCGATAAATTCCGGCACTTTCGCATCTGAAGCACTACCTGATCTTTCATCCTTTGGAATAATAATATCACCTAATATGGTAATAGTAGCCATTTCATGATCGGAAAAAAACTTTTCATTCTTCAGCTTTTTATTACGCTCGATTTCAAAATCTTGTCGGCCTGATTCAGTAACTGACGGCGCATTTACAGCAGACTCGTTGCTTTTAGATTTGCAACCTTCCACTAAAATACCTGCGGAAACCGCCGTTATACCCAATGCTTTAAGCGAGTCACGTCTGTCCATAAAATATTTATTTATCCATAGTTTTTAAATGTTCAATTTCTGTCTTTGTTCAAGAATATATTCAGCGGTACGCCATGATAAAGCAAGGATGGTCCAGGTAGCATTTTTATCACCCTGCTGCACGAAGGGAGCTCCATCTACCACAAACAAATTCTTGCATTCATGGGCCTGGCACCATTTATTCAAGGCTGATTTTTTAGGATCATTGCCCATACGAATAGTACCCACTTCATGAATAATTCTTCCGGGAGCTTCTAATCCATAACTGTCTTCAGGTCCATGTGGTTTTGAAGTAACGATAGCACCCATTTGGTGAAGTAACTCCTGGAAGGTTTCCTGCATGTGTTTCGCCTGTTTTATTTCGGCATCACTCCAGGTATAATTAAAACGTAATACAGGAATACCATATTTATCAACTACTGAAGGATCTATCTCGCAGTAATTATCTTTCCTTGCAATGGCAGTACCTCTGCCGGCCATGCCTACCTGTGTGCCATAAAAACGGCGATAATCATCTTTTAAAGAAGCGCCAAAACCACCTGCTTTTTTCTTATTGCCATCCCTGTGGGGAACGGTGCCATTCATTCTTTGTATTCCTCCTCCAAATCCATAGGAAGGCATGCGCATGCCCCCACCATATTCAATATGATAGCCACGGGGAAAATCGAGTTTTTTATTATCCAGCCACCACGGAGAATAGATGTGTACACTTCCGGCGCCATCCTCATTGTAGCGTTTACGATCCATTAATTGTGGAAGGAAGCCGGATAAACTGGCTCCGGTAGAATCATGCAGGTATTTGCCCACCACTCCGCTATTATTTGCCAATCCATTTGGATGAGCGTTTGATTTAGAATTCAGTAATATTCGGGCCGATTCACATGCGCTTGCACCAAGTACTACTGTCTTTGCATTAACCTGGTATTCCTGCAAATCATTCCTGTCAACGTAAGAAACGCCTGTTGCCAAACCATTCTTATCTGTAAGTATTTCTCGTACCATAGCATTTGTAACAACGGTAAGATTGCCGGTTTTCATAGCTGGTATAACGAGACAGGACGAGGCTGAAAAATCGCCATATATCTTACAACTTCTTCCACATTGTCCGCAATAGAAACAAGGTGAACGGTCTTTATTTCCGGGCAAAGCTTCTGTAAGTACAGAACCTCTGCCGGGGATCACTTTCACACCGACTTTTGCGGCTGATTGTTTAATAAATAATTCTGTTAGGCGTGGCTTGGGCGGTGGCATAAAAATGCCATCCGGTTCATCTTCCAAACCTTCAACACTGCCGTAGATACCAATTAAGCGGTCTACTTTATCATAATAAGGCTTGAGGTCGTCATAGGTAATGGGCCAATTGTCTGTTATACCATCTGTGCATTGAAAATCTTTTGGCCCCATCCGCAGTGAAATTCTTCCCCAGTGATTAGTTTTGCCACCAAGCATTCGGGAACGGAACCATTCAAATTCTGTATCACCATTTTTTGTATAAGGTTCACCTTCTAACTGCCAGCCGCCATAAGCTGCGTCAAAATCGCCGAAAGGACGTACAGAAGAAGCACCTCTCCGAGGTGATTCCCACGGCCATTTAAATTGATGCGAGTCTTTTGCCGGATCGAAGAACGGCCCTGCTTCCAGCATTAATACTTTTATGCCTGACATTGCCAAAAAATGACCTGCCATTCCCCCACCGGCACCAGAACCGATAATGACTACATCATGAACAGTCGGTGATTTTTTTACCTGTAATTTGCCCATAGTTTAGGGAGTGAGTTTTTAACTTAAGAATAGTGTTTAATATTCAATGCTATTTTACGAATTACAATTCTGCCTTCTTTAGAATTACTGATAAGTAATTCATCAAAAGCTTTAATTGCTTTCGTAAGAATGAATTTTTTCGCAGATCAATCGTAATGAGCCTTCCAGATCTCCGTCAGCAGTTTTAAAACTATAACTGTCAATGGTAAGCGGCGCACCAAGCACTACTAATGGCGCTCCGTATTGCGGACATTGAATAGCTTGTTCCAAGGTAAGACCTCCAACTGCTTGTACCGGAATGTTCACAGCTTGTACTACTTCCCGCAACTGGTCAAGCGGACTCGGCATTCGGTTACCTTTTGCTGCAATTCCGCGTCGTTCATCATAACCAATATGATGAATCACATAATCGCAACCAAGGTCTTCGAGCCATTTAGCGGCTTCAACCATATCATCACAACCAAGATTATCACCCATTACTTTTACACCAAAATCACGGCCTGCATTTACTACACATTTAATGGTTTCTTCGTGTGCCCTTGCCATTACCACCACATGGGTAGCTCCGGCTTTTGCCATCATTTCTGCTTCGAGATACCCTCCATCCATTGTTTTAAGATCGGCCACAATGGGAACACCCGGAAAAGCTTCCCGCAATTTCCTTACTCCATGTAAGCCTTCGGCTAAAATAAGTGGCGTTCCCGCTTCTAACCAATCTACACCAGCCTTCATAGCTATTGCTGCCGTTTCCAGTGCTTCATGAATATTGGTTAAGTCAAGAGAAATTTGAACTATCGGTTTCATCTTTTTATACATCAATTTTTAATACAATAACTTCATCAAGGCAATGGCTTAACCATTATATCTTTATAGAAAACAATGCTTTTTGGGTCGTGTCCCTGCAAGGCAAACGTGCCACTGGAAATTAACCGTCCCGGATGGTTTTTTGGCGCAACTGCACCTTCTGGTTCAGTGTAATCAACAACGGTTTTATCGTTTATTTTAGTAATAACATGTTTCCCCTGAACATTAATATACAATGTAAACCATTCGTTATCTCCAACATTCACATCCCGTGTATCTACAATATCATATAACCCTGCAGTTCTTTTCCAGTCTGTATGAGAATTATTCACCTGTACTTCAAATCCTTTGTCTGGAAATCCTTTAGCCTGGTATTCTGTATGAAAATATACACCTGAATTAGAACCAGGTTTGGTCATCACCTGCATTTTAAGTTCGAAGTTTTTAAACACATGGTTAGATACCGCGCCATCATAATATAAATGCGACCGAGGCCCTGCCACTTTGATACTCCCATCCTCAACGGAGAAGGTCTGCGGATTTTCACTGACCTTCCAGCCGTCAAGCGATTGACCATTGAAGAGACTTATCCAGCCCTTGTCACCTCTTGCTTTTTGGGAACTTGAACAGGACGCTAACATCAATACCAATACGATTAATATGCTATTTTTTATCATTATTATTTATTACGGTTATAGTTAATTGTTTTGAATAGGGACATAACGCCAATCCACTCACAATAGAATCTTTTTCTTAAAAAACTTTCTGAACAATATCTGTTATTTGAAAACATCCCCATGAGCATATGAATTTCCAATCCGGCACTCATAATCCACCGAAGTGCCGGGAACAATTTTAGTAATGCTGATCATACCAAAGA
>JAEZRL010000263.1 GCA_023440945.1 Bacteroidota bacterium | reverse complement strand
AGCCAGAGCAATGCGCTGCAGCACACCGAAAATTCTCGTTTCTGAAATGGGTGCTAAGGTTAAATGACCATTATCCATTTGAAAGAAAGGAAACCAATACATCAGGTACCCTAACAAAAAAATAAGGATCGTTCTTTTTAGAATTTTACCTACAACAGCCCCTGTGCTCATGTCTGTCCACTTTCGCATAACAAAACTCATTGCATTACCTACGGCAAACATGAATGATGGAAATACAAGATCGGTTGGTGTAAAACCATGCCAGTGGGCATGTTCCAATGGAGCGAAAGTGGTTTCTGGATTGCCGGGTGTATTAACAATGATCATGAAGCAGATAGTCATTCCACGAAATACATCAAGGGCAAGAAAGCGCTGTTTTTGGGTGAATGTTGACATAAAAGAATTATAGAAACCGAATTTAGTTATTCTGATTATTGCATTTATTTTTTTATAAAATAACTTTCTCTGTTTTCTGCAAATAAAAAACCGCCGTAAAAACAGCGGTCGTGCACATGAAGAAAATTGCCTCAACTTCACTCTTCCTGCGGGGAGGAAAGAAGAGGGTATATGTTTAGAATTACAAGTCAGAGGTTTTCAATTGCTTTGGAAATTTCACTTCTGCAGTTTGTGATTTTCCATCCCTTAAATAAGTAATACTTAATGTTTCTCCATCTTTTACGTCTTTAATGGCAGAACGTACTTCATCAACAGAATTTACTGTTTTCCCGTTTACAGCAGTGATAATATCCTCTTCTTTCAATCCCGCTTTTGCTGCAGGTGTATCATCATCCACATCTAAAACTTTTACACCTTTACTGTTTTCCGTATCCTGTGCCTGTATACCTAAACGTGGTTTACGATTCATTTCAAAAACAAAAGGCTGACTTCTGAATTGTCTTGGGTTCATCTTGAAATTAAAATTATCGCTATCACCATTCCATGTAAATGTTTTTACATCGTTCTTGCCTAAAGTTGCGGTTGTAGTGTGCTCTTTGCCATCTCTTTTATAAGTGATACTAACTTTATCATCCGGGTTGTATTTCCCGATTGCTTTATAAACATCTTCCGCATCTTCAACTTTTTCATCACTGATTTTTGTAATGATATCCCCCTCTTTCAAACCTGCTTTTTCAGCAGCACTTTCTTTTGAAACTTCTGTAACTTTTGCACCGCCATCACCTTTTCCGGTTACAATACCCAAAAAGGCTTTGTTAGCATCCATATTGAAAAAATTATCCCTGAACATCTGTACGCCACCGCTTGGTGGAAATGGTGCTTTTGGTGCAAACAATACACTGGGCCATCTTTCGTTCGTTATCACATCTACATCATCGCCTTTGTATTCATCTGCAGGCTTTCCATTTATGGTAACCTTATCACCATCCACAACTATGTTTAATTTTTCTTTACTATCACCTTTTTTACGAATGATAATAGTTTCATCCTTTGAAATCTTATCACTGTTTTTTGAAGTTTGCGCCCCTGCGCTTCCTGCTAATAACAATGCCAAGACAGATAATTGAATAAACTTATTCATGACTAAAAGTTTAAGTGTACGAAGAATTTAGTAGATCAAATGTAGAAAACAATTTTGATATACGAAACATTTCGGAAATGTTAAATCCGGAATTTTTTGTTACTAACAACATTGCATTGGGCATCGCCTGTTGTGTCACTCACTTCAATGCTTTGCTTTTTACTAAACCATTAATTGCATTACATTGTTCTGTAGGACTATTCACTTTTTTTTGTAAATATTCTAATTCTAAAGAAGTTGTTTTTTCTTTAAAAATTTTTAAGCATCAATTAAGTGATACTTAATTTTTTGCAAGGGAAAAGCATATTACTTTTACATCGGTGTTTTTCATAGGTTAGCAACGGCTCTTGTTTCTACAGGGGCTTTTTTATTTTCCAATCAGGTTACTTCTATTGCGTTCAATCTTTTTTATTCTTCTAATGTATTGTCTCATCTTTTTTTAGATAGTTCATTTCAACCTAATAAGTCGAAAAATGTCCTATAAGGATAGAATCCAAATTTTTTAGTTAATAGGCTGTTAACAACTCGTGTAACTTTGATTTATCAGTCGGTTAAAATCCAATGTTCTAACTCATTAATCTAATATCTAAACAGAAGAACCTCCAAGTCCAACTGTAAAACCTGATAAAACTGGCTCTCGTAATGAGAGCTTTTTTATGCTTCAAACAAAAACCTCCATTATTCAATCGTAATTTTCCGTATGCAATGATTAGATATTTCTGATACATACATTGTACCTGCTTCATCTATCAACATATAAACAGGCTGATTAAATTTTGCGGCTTTGCCATCGCCATCAAGCATTCCTTTTTCTCCTGTTCCGGCAATGGTGGTAACATTTCCCTGCAAATCAATTTTACGAATCACATCTTCTTCACCACATACATATACATTACCCTTAGCATCAACCGCAATACCCGTTGGATATTTGAACTGTGCTTCAGTATAGCGTCCATCTTTATAACCAAAATAACCGCTGCCTGCAAAAGTTTGAACAATACCGGACGCATTTAATGATCTTATGCGAAAGTTCCCGGCATCAGCAACATAAAATGTATTTTTTTGAAGGTCTTCGGCAAGTGCACCCGGCATATTGAACCTTGCTTTTGCTCCATCTCCATCTGCATAACCACTAATATTTCCTGCTACTGTTGTAACCTTTCCATGCTGATCAATTTTCCTGATGTTATTATTCACTACATCCGTTATATAAACATTCCCCTGATCATCGAGTATAATTCCATAGATCAATCCAAATTCAGCTTTTAGGGCGTCACCATCTGCTGTGCCGTTGTTTCCATTACCTGCAAAAGTGATGATAACCTTATTGGCAGCAACATATTTTCTTATACGGGTTCCATCAGCGATGTAAATATTATCATTCATATCTACAGCCAGTCCGTTTACTTTTTCAAATTCTGCATCCAAAGCGGGTCCATCTTTATAGCCTTTGTTTCCGTTACCTGCAATAGTAGAAACCATGCCATCAACGCTTATCTTTCTTACACGGTAATTGCCAAAATCCGCAACATATATATTTCCTTTTGAATCTTTTGCTATACCTCTTGGAAAACGGAAAAACGCTTCGGCCGCATTACCTTCCTGGTAACCTTCAAACCCTGTTCCTGCAATCGTTTCAACTTTTACAGAATAAATATAACTGAAAGCCGGCCCTCTTATCTCGTTATTGTTAATTATAAGTTTTATATAACCCGATTCTGCGCCTTTTGGAACTGTTACAATGATAGATGTATCTGTTACATTCAAAACTTCTGCTTCTGTTGTATTAAAAAATACGTGCAGGTTGTTAGAATTTGTTCCAAACCCTTTTCCGTTGATAGTATCTTTTACACCGAAACTAGCAGCAGTGGGAGATATTGAAAATATCTTTATTGTGTTAGAAAGATGACGATTCTCCTTTTTGCACGCCCCCAATACAATAAGTACAGGTAAGAAAACGAAAAGAAATTTTATGCCCGGTGAAGTGTAACTCATAAGAAAAAACTGTTTATAAAATTACGAATAGAAGAAAAGGCAAATTCTTCATTTTCTCTCTTTTATTTTATACGAAATGTAGCAGGAGCAGGTGCATTTTTAAGATAAATTAAGGCGATAATTCAACAACAAATGAAAACAAAGAACGTTCTTTGGCAGGACTAAAAAATGAATTCACAACATGCGTATTGCCCAACTTTCCCTTATTGCTTTGATATTTTCCATCAGTTGTAATGCAAAAGCCGATCTTAATGCTACTGCAGGAGCTAAATCTGATACGAAAGATACAACCATTACAGAGCCAGTAACAGTTACTAAACCTGCATTGGATACAGCGGAATATAACCGAAGAGTTAAAATGCTTGCTAACGGCGATACAACAGGGCGATGGCCTGTAAAAGCACCTTATCCTAACGCCGGCGCTATTCTTCCTTTCAAAAGAATTGTGGCCTATTATGGAAATTTCTATTCAAAAAAAATGGGCATTCTTGGTGAATTACCGGAAGATGAAATGTTTGCAAAACTGCAATTCGAAGTAAAAAAATGGGAAAAAGCAGATACAACTACGCCTGTTCAGCCGGCGCTGCATTATATCGCTGTAACAGCTCAGGGTGCACCTGGAAAGGATGGAAAATATCGCTTACGTATGCCTTTCAGCCAGATTGATAAAGCTATCGAAATGGCGAAAAAGATAAATGCTTTAGTATTCCTGGATGTGCAGGTTGCGCACAGTACTTTGCAGCAGGAAATTCCCGCCCTTGAAAAATATCTATCCATGCCGCAGGTTCATCTTGGTATTGATCCGGAATTTTCGATGAAGAATGGCGAAAGACCGGGAACGGTTATTGGCACTTTTGATGCAAAAGATGTAAATTATGTGGCTGATTATTTAGCTTCTTTGGTAAAGAAAAATAATCTTCCGCCAAAAGTTCTGGTAGTTCATCGTTTTACACAGAGAATGGTTACAAATTACCAGGATATAAAACCACTCCCTGAAGTTCAAATAGTTATGGATATGGATGGATGGGGAACACTACCCAGAAAAAGAAGTACTTATTATTCATTCATTGCGCCGCAGCCTGTACAATTTACAGGGTTTAAGATATTCTATAAAAATGACACACAAAGGGTAAATGCGCAGCAGGAAATGCAGCCGCAGGATGTTTTGCAATTGCGCCCTATTCCA
>JAEZRL010000191.1 GCA_023440945.1 Bacteroidota bacterium | reverse complement strand
TGGCGGGCAAAAGCACTTTTATAAAAGCAGTAGGCGTATCTGTTTATTTAGCACACATAGGCATGGCAGTTCCTGCACAGGAAATGCGTTTGACAACATTTTATGGATTGCTCAGCAACATACAGGTTGTTGATAATATTGTACAGGGAGAAAGTTATTTTTTTAATGAAGTGCAACGCATCCGTAAAACAATTGAGAAAATAAGCGATGGGCAAAAATGGCTGATATTAATTGATGAGTTATTTAAAGGAACAAATGTGCAGGATGCGATGAAATGTAGCACCGTTGTTATTGAAGGCTTGCGTAAAATGCATAATTCGCTGTTTATTCTATCAACGCATTTATACGAAATTGGAGAAGCACTAAAGAAATATCCGAACATACAGTTCCGCTATTTTGAGACGGAGGTAAAAAATGATCAATTGCTCTTCAGCTACCAGTTAAAAGAAGGCATCAGCAACGATCGTTTGGGTTACCTCATATTAAAACGTGAAGGTGTTGTTGAACTGCTTGATAAGCTTTGATCCAACTGGTTAATGGTTACAATTACGCATTTCAAGTTTGCAAAAATCATCCCGCTACCTACCAAACTGATAAAAGAAGGTAACACGATAAACAAGATCGTTACCTGATTTCATATTATCGGTTACATCAGCCCGTTTAGAAACATATTTTGTAAACCAAACATTAGGAATAAAGTGAACATTTTTTACCGGTGTAAAATCTAATCCTGCGGTAAAAAAATATTCATTGTTATTTGGTTCATACGAAGCTGACAATCCTGTATAAGTCTCATTTTTTATAGCTGATATTTTGGTATCCGGGTTAAAATGATCAAGTCTTATAAAATAATTTAGTTTGTCTTTTCTTATCGAACCTCTTGCAAACAAAGAAATACCCGTAGCCCGTGAATCAGCTGTATCAGAAAAATTATTTTTCGTTACAACTACATCCTCCTGTCTGAAATTTATAAATGCTTCAACGCCTGCTGTAAACACCGGTGTTGTATAACCAACCATTCCTTTCACCATATTATGCGAATGATGAAAACCTTGTTGCCAATCAATTCTGTTATAATCCGCATACAGATCAAGGATAAGTTTTTTGTTCAGCAACTTTGCATATAATTCACCATAAAACCATTTAAATTTATTATTCTCCGGTCTTGCGCCAGTTCCGTTTCCCACCATAATATTGTAGCCAAAATTATCTGTACCCGGATCAAACTTTCCCTGCAAAGCAATACCGAGATCATAGGAAGGTGTACGCCTCATATCAGTAAGCGTTCGTTCAATACAACGATAGCTCCATACAGGATCTACCATAGTGGAAAAAGCCGGCGTACCTACCTGGCCAATAATAAGATCAGTTCCCTTCCAAACATTTTTCCATCGAATGTTCGCCAGTTTTATATAAAATGTCAGCTTATCATTTTTTGTAAGATCACCGGTTGTAATACCATGACTATCGGTAATATTATCCTCCGCAGCGAGTAAAAGCTCAGCAGTAAATTTTGGATGAATTTTATAAGTGCCACCCAAATAAATACGTCTTATCTGAAACGCATTTCTTCCTTCTTCAATCCGCCAATACTGGTGAACACCTCTTTCAAGTTTATCCGCATGTGCTTTATAATAGTAATCACCAAACGCATATCCCCAAACCTCCGCTTTGCGTTTAAAAGCAGAATCATTGGATTGAGAAAAAGCAGGAAGTGAAACAAACAACAAAAAAATAATACAAACAAAATGATGGCTTAACATAACGGCTATAATAAACACCGAATTTAACCCATTATAGTCTATTTATCGAGTAGAGAAATAGGAAATAATTTTTTTGTTACCGGCATTTGTTCTTTATGGATCGCCTGTTGTGTCACACACTTCAACGTTCTGTTTTCATGGCAACTTACTTATTCAAACCTCTTCCGGTTTTATGCTGAAGTTCATCAATTTTTTTTGAAGCTTCGGCTTTGCTAAGGTTTTCATCAAACTCTTCACCCGCTTCATCCGAAAGAGTTTTTAAATAACTTTTCTGCGCACCGGTCATGGGTTCATCACCTGTTGTCCATTCATCGGGATCTTTTACTGTATTTGAACCTTTTATGTTTATCTCTTTCTTTTCGTCATTATTATCTGTACTCATAAAAAAGCTTTCTCTATAAAAAGCAAAAAACAAACCAATAACATTATATAGTATTCTCATTTTTCGGTTTGCAGATACATTCATCTGTATACTAAAAGTGTCCGACACTTACAAGCGTCGAACACTTTTATAATTTAATCTGTCACCCTAAGATCTTACATTGTTTCTTCAAAAATATTTTCATGCAACGCATTCTTCTTTAACAACCGATAATGATTTAGCAGGGAAGTTGTAAGTGAAAATCTTCGATATGGCAACCGGTTTCTTCTTGCAAAGCTTTCAATAACCCTTGTTACTTCGGGATAATAAACATGATTAATAGAAGGAAACAAATGATGTGCTATATGATAATTGAAACAACCCATAAAAAAGCGTGTGAACCAGTTGTCTTCCTTCACATCATTAGTGCAGCTTAACTGGTGCATAAACCAGGTATTCGGCATTTTACCAGCTTCATCCGGCATAGGAAATTCGCTCTCTGTATTGGCATGTGGTGATAATAAAACAATGAGCGAAAAGATGCTGGCAGTGAACATCATTATTAAAAACGCTGCCATCATTTGTCCCCATGTAATATTAAGTACCACCTTTGGCAAAACAAGTATGTAAAATAAAAAGAATGCTTTGAATAAGAACAGTTTTACATACTCAACGGTTGGAATGGTTGCTACCTTCCATACAAGATTATCTTTTTTGAAATAATCTTTAAAGTCCCGCACCAACAGCCAGTTGAAAAGGGATAACGGATAAACAAAAGGCAAATAAATATGCTGGTATTTGTGCATGGAAGAAAATGTTCCCTGAGGAAAAACACGCACCATCGGGCTTTGCTCAAAATCGCTGTCCCAACCCATTACATTGGGGTAATTGTGGTGCAGGCGAATATGCCTTATCTTCCATATATAACTGTTAGCACCCAACAGATCAAAAAAATGCACGTACCAGTTGTTCAGTCTTTTGTTTTGAAATAAAGAATGATGAACGGCCTCGTGAAAAAGATTTAAAAAATTAAGAAGTAAAAAACAACCAAGAAGAAAATAACAGGAGAA
>JAEZRL010000180.1 GCA_023440945.1 Bacteroidota bacterium | reverse complement strand
TGCCAGTAATAGCATAACGATTGCGGTTAATAGTGCAATCTTTTATTATTTCCTTTTCTGCTGTCGCCAGCCACCACAGGAATTGTGAAAAAGCCGATGGCTGATAGTTTTCCCTTTGGGAAAGTGAATGCACACTTTCAGGCATAATATTTTAATTAAGTGATTGAATATTGGCTGAAGAGAGGGAGTTTATAAAGAAACGACGGATTAAGCAATTAAGTATGCCTTATTTGTTATTTCTTTACTATAAAACGAGATTGCTAAAAGCATTGAGAATTGACAACCTTCTAAAGATTGATAATCCTTACGCTATGAAATTTTAATCGCTATATTTATCATCCATACATCGCTTTATAAAACTCATAAAAATAAAAAGCCACTAACTTCTTACGTTAATGGCCTTCCGGAGACTCTTCCGGCAGATTATCTTTTTGGAGAAACCCGGCTACGCGAAAATAACCGAAGGCTTCCATGATCTATCTGTAGATTGCATGAATACCTCCTTTTCTTTGGTGAGTGATAAAGATAAGAGAAAATTGCATTCAGTTTTGAAAGAGTTTTTGAATGTGATTCATTTATAAGATCTGATATTTTCTCTTTGGCGCCATAATAATTCTTCCTTCTGCATTAATAGCTACTGTTTTGCTTTTAATAACAGGTTGATACGCTAAAGTTATTCCTGTAACTTTTGACTGGAATTTATCAGCTGTAGTTGTTTTGTTTTTTATTGCTATCAATAATGTTTTTGATAACTCAATTCTGTGTTGCATATAATTTGTTTTTAAATTGCTCTGATTTGTTTACAGCACAAAATTGTTCAATAACATAAAGGCAAAAAAGTGCATTTCGATAAGCAGGAGTTATTGCCGGATGAGTTGCAGAAATGAACCGATGAATTATTTACCGATGAAAAGTCACGCTGATTATTTACCGGCCTGTTTTGGATACTTGCTAAAGGGAAGATTCAATTGTTCACCAAGATCGTTACAATTTTTATCGCCGAGAATATCCAATCCATACTTCAATTGTTCAGGAGGTTTATAACGATAAGTGCCAAAAACACGATCCCACAAAGAGAAAATATTACTGTAATTAGAGTCAGTTTCAGGTTGCATAAAATGATGATGAACCCGATGCATGTTCGGTGTAACAATTACGAAGCGCAAAGGTTTATCAAGCCATTCCGGCATACGAATATTTGCATGGTTAAATTGAGAAAGCACAACACTTAAACTCTGGTACAACATTACAAGCCATACAGGTGCACCCGCAATAAAAACAGCAAGCGTTGTGAATACTGCTCTGAAAATGCTTTCGCCGGGATGATGCCGATTGGCAGTAGTTGTATCAACGCAGGTATCTGCATGATGAATCATGTGGAACTTCCACATCCAGGGCACCTTATGCTGAATAAGATGAATAAAATAAGCGCCGATAAGATCAAGTAACATTACACCGGTAAGAAGTGTTAACCATAACGGCATTTTTATAAACTGCAATACACCAAAATGATGTTCTATGCACCATTTAGATGTATAAACAATAAGCAGGGCGAATGCAAAATTTACAATAATGGTAGTGAAGGTAAAAAAGATATTAATGCCTGCATGTTTCCACTTGTTATAATTAAAATGAAACAATGGGATAGCACTCTCTGCCAGCCAGAAAAAAGTGATGCCGCCGGCAAGTATCAAAGCACGATCAAGTGAAGGGATCGTGCTAAAATATTGAATAAGTTTATCAAGCATTACTGGAACTTCACAAGCAAGCTACATAATTTTTTATATGTTTGCTATAGTGAAGAAAGCCGCTATTCCTCTCAACTCAAAATTTGAAATACGTATTTATTTTGCTGCTTTTGTTCATTATGCTTTTCATCGTAATATATTCCTGAATTGAACCTTTTCAATAAGGACGCACTTAACAATAAATAATAGAACAAAATAAAATGCAATATTCGTTTTGCGATAAGCAACGGGAATTATAGTATAGCCGCTTTTAAATAAAAGCATTACGGTACGATTTTTTGATGACATATTGTTGAAAAAGCAACAATCATATTTCAATTAAAAACAATGAAAAAAATACGTTTTGTAATAAATGTTTTTATCGGATTTTTTATGCTGATGCAATTAGCCTGTACATCAGGAAGCGATAAAAGTACGGGCACAGATACAGCTCATACAACTTCCCCTGTAGATAGCATGCCCGTTGTGCAACCTGAAGTTACCGATAGCAGTCATGTTGTTACACCACCCTCAACACATGATAGTAATGTAGTGGTGCCAAAGCCATAATAAGAACGAATATTGAAAGGCTACAAGCTCAATCTGAAATCCAAGATAATTATACTTTAAGAGTCAGGTGTCCTGATGAAATTTATCTTTTTCCTTTCTCTGCAATTTGGCTTATTTATTGAAAAAGAAACAGCATTAATGCTTCAACAAAAAATATTTCAAAATAAATTATGAAAACAGAAGTTTATCCGGGCAGTCCCTTTCCTTTAGGTGCTACTTGCGATGAGGGTGGTGTGAACTTTGCACTTTACAGTGAAAATGCAACAGGTGTTGATCTTTGTTTGTTTGATGAAGTGCGCAAAGATATTGAACCGGTGAAGATAAGAATGAGGGAAAGATCACATAATGTATGGCATTGTTATATACCGGATCTTAAACCCGGACAGTTATACGGATATCGTGTTTACGGGCCTTACGAACCACATAACGGGCATCGTTTTAATCCACATAAGTTATTAATAGATCCATATGCAAAAGCCATTTCAGGAACCATCAACTGGGATAATTCTTTATTTGGTTATGAAGTAGGTTCACCACAGGAAGACTTAAGTTTCAGCGAAGATGACAGTGCTCCCTTTATTCCTAAATCTGTTGTTGTTGAATCCTACTTTGATTGGGCAGGAGACAAGGAACCAAATATCCCCTATCATAAAACCATAATTTATGAGACACATGTAAAAGGTCTTACCATCCTTCATAAAGATATTCCTGAAAATATAAGAGGAACATTTGCAGGATTGGCACATCCTGTTATGATCAATTATTTAAAAGAATTGGGTATAACTGCTGTAGAATTAATGCCTATACATCATTTTGTTGCAGACAGGCATCTTGTTGAAAAAGGTTTAACGAACTATTGGGGCTATAATACTATTGGCTTTTTTGCGCCGGATGTTCGTTATTCAAGCAGTGGCGTGATGGGTGAACAGGTGACCGAATTTAAGAACATGGTGAAGGAACTGCATAAGGCAGGTATTGAAGTAATAATGGATGTTGTATATAATCATACGGCAGAAGGCAACCAGATGGGGCCAACTTTATCTTTCAGAGGAATTGATAATGCAGCATATTATCGTTTAACAGACGATAAACGTTATTACATGGATTACACGGGTACAGGAAATACGTTAAATGCAATGATGCCACATGTGCTTCGATTGATAATGGATAGTTTGCGTTATTGGGTAACAGAGATGCATGTGGATGGTTTTCGTTTTGATCTTGCTGCCACACTTGCAAGGGAATTGCATTCCGTTGATCGCCTTGGTTCTTTCTTTGATATCATTCATCAGGATCCAATCATCTCGCAGGTCAAACTTATTGCTGAACCATGGGATATTGGCGAAGGCGGTTATCAGGTGGGAAAATTTCCACCCGAATGGGCTGAATGGAATGGCAAATACCGTGATTGCATCCGCGATTACTGGCGAGGTGCAGAAAGTATGCTTGGAGAATTTGCGCAGCGCTTAACAGGAAGTCCTGATCTGTATCAGAATGATTATCGACGACCTACTGCAAGCATCAATTTTATTACCGCACATGATGGTTTTACATTGAATGACCTGGTGTCATATAACGAAAAACACAACGAAGCAAACGGCGAGAATAACCAGGATGGTGAAAGCCATAACCGATCATGGAACTGCGGTGCTGAAGGACCGACAGATGATGTGGTGGTAAATGAATTACGTGAACAACAAAAAAGGAATTTTATTGCGACTTTATTTTTATCGCAGGGTGTTCCAATGATTGTTGCAGGAGATGAAATAAGTCGTACACAAAACGGAAACAACAATGCTTATTGCCAGGATAATGAAATATCATGGATCGACTGGGAGAAAGCAGATAAATCTTTATTAGATTTCACAAAAAAAATAATTGCATTTTATAAGGCACATCCTGTTTTTACAAGAAAAGGTTGGTTCCAGGGGCAGCCTATAAAAGGTGTAGGCGTTGAAGATATTGCATGGTTTTCTCCTGATGCAGTGGAGATGACAGAAGAGAATTGGAATAATGATTTTGCTAAATCGCTGGCCGTTTATATGAATGGTTTAGGTGTGCACAGTGTAGGCCCGAAGGGAGAGAGAATCACAGATGATAGTTTTTATATGATCTTCAACGCTTATCATGATCCTTTAACTTTTAAACTTCCACCTGCTAAGTATGGAGAATATTGGATAAAGGTTTTAGATACACATGAGAATTTTGTTTCAGAAGATGGTGAAAGATGTAAAGCAGGAGATAATATTAAGGTGGATGGCAGATCAATTATTGTACTGAAACACCCGGTAAAAGAAAATAAAAAAACAGCAGGGTAATAATTAGTCAGAACTGCCTTGCTTTGTCAATAAAAACCGAACGTACGCTTCTTTTATCGTTTATCTGTTTATAAAAATCATCAATATAATCAATCATGTTTTTCCTTGCTTTTGCACTCAACACATCAAAGTTTTGAATAAGCGAATAAATATTTTCCTTTTGCTGATTGAATAAGGCAATCGCTTCTTCCAGTTCTTCCGTCGTTCTTGGAAATCCGCGATATAATCTATCTGTTACTTTTTCAATTCCCAATTCTGCGGCAGGAATAGCATAATAAGCATCAACCAAACCGGAATAATCAAAATCATAAGGAACAGCATAAGGCGGCATAAGTGTGTCTTTTCTTGAACGTATCAATCTTATGTTATGATTATGCGGCACTGCCCAATCCGTGTTACCGATCATGTATTGAAAAAGTGCTACCAGGGTCATTTGTTTCCGGTTGGTTTGTTCGGTGAGCAATTTATCGTTTTCATATTCTTTGCATCCGTTTCTTTTTGCCATCGCATCTACATCTTCAATCAAAAAAGTATATTCAGTTAAAGGTTTTCTTTTGCCGCGACTATCCTCATAGGTTAACTCCATTAATCTTACCCGAAAACTTTTTTCTGTAAGAAGGTTATACATTTTGTAAACAAGATATTCCTTTAAAAGAAGTTCTTCATTATTATTGGTAAACCTGCATGGCCCTACAAGTTTTAAAGAGCTGAGCGAATAAAGCGGCGAAGTTGTATCTGTATGAAAATCTAATTTTAAAGGAGGCATATAACATTCGCTTCTTCTGAATTGACCTCTTGCATTTATAGTGATGTTTTCCGTAATAACAGTACTATCGGGTGCAGTATACTTAAAGACAGCTTTCATCGGTCTTGGTTTCATTTTTTGATTGATGACCGTGCTGATATCTGTATTCAGCGTTGCTTTTACAGGTTCCTCATCTATAAAGAATTGTTTACTGTCGATTCTTTTTTGTGCTTGCGATAATAATGTTGTAAACAAAAATGAAAACAACAACAGCCTTCGAAGTTTCATATAGCAGTAGTTTGGGTAAAGACATTTCAGTTCAAATAAATACAAAACTTTATTTATATGCAAATGGCAGTAAGAATTTTTTTGACACAGTTTTTCGGCGCTGAGATATCGCCTTGATGAATAGATTTTGCTATTGCAAAGTTGATGTTCGCATTATAATGTGACTAGTAAACGATTTAATGGTACATAATAAATATTTATTGTTTTTAAATAAATATTTATTATGTTTGTAACATGAACTTAAATTTATCAATCATGTCAAAAACAAACAAATTCTTATTTTGGAGCTTATATATTGTGGCTTGGCTCATTTTTGTTGGCTTGTCTATTGAAGCAGGAGGCTTGATAGTGAATTTCTTTTTTAGTCTGTATAAGCCTGAATTTATTCAAAATCTTTATCAAAAGTTGGACTTAATCGAAATATATAGAGATAGTAGAATAACTTTTTTCGGCATTTACAGTTTTATTCTAACCATTTCAATTTTAAAAGCTTGCCTATTTTACATAGTTATCAGACTAATGCACACAATGAATTTATCCAAACCGTTTGACACTTATGTTGCAAGACAAATTTCACTTATTAGTTATTACACTCTTTCAATTGGACTGTTAAGTTATATAGCCCGGCAAACAGCAAAAAAATTAGAGCATTATGGTGACGTAATAGACCATCTGAACCAGTTTTGGGCAGATAGCCAGGCGTTTATTTTAATGGGAGCTGTAATTTATATTATTGCGACTATTTTCAAAAAGGGAGTTGAAATTCAGGACGAAAACGATTTAACTGTATAAACTATGCCTATCATTGTAAACTTAGATGTGATGATGGCAAAACGCAAAATCTCTCTGAACGAACTTTCTGAAAGAGTTGATTTGACATTATCTAATCTTTCAATTTTAAAAACCGGAAAAGCAAAAGCGATTCGTTTTAGCACCTTGGAAGCAATTTGTAAAGCTTTAGATTGTCAGCCGGGAGACATTTTAGAATATCGTAATGACGAAGAAAAAACAACGAATCGCTGATATGACTAAGGGCAACGCTTAATTATGAAACTTAGTGCTAATCATGAACAGATGAATCAATCGTTTTAATGCTATAACTATGCAATTATTTCAACGTTCCATACAACTCGATAGAAAGCGCAGAGGCTTTCACATCATTACGAAAGAAATAGAAAAAGATTTGCAGCAAATGCCTGTAAAAACTGGTATGTGCCATGTATTTATTCAGCATACTTCTGCCTCATTAACCGTTAATGAAAATGCTGACCCAACAGTAAGAGCAGATTTTGAAACTTATTTTAATAAAGCTGTTCCTGAAAATGATCCCGATTATCGTCATGACTATGAAGGTGCAGATGATATGCCGGCACATTTAAAAAATGCTTTATTGGGAAGTTCGGTTATGATTCCAATAAAAGACGGAAGACTTGCTTTGGGAATGTGGCAGGGAATTTATTTATGCGAGCATAGAAACAATGGCGGAAACAGGCATCTTGTTATAACAGTTTGGGGGGAATAATAACAACTGAAAAGATTTATATTTGAAAGATAGAACCGGTTGCTATGAAAAAATTTCTCATGCTTGCCTGCACAGTAATAATTGTTTCTGCGTTACATGCACAGGATAGTTTAAAGATTTATACACCAAACAACGGTAAGAAGAATAATTCGAAATTGCATGTTAGTCCTGTTTATAAATTCAAGCAAATGCCTCCACTTGTAACTCGTCCTGATACGCTCATTCAAACAATGCCTGTTGTTGGTAATATAAAACAACCGGTTTATGTTTTTAATAATGGCAATGGAACCGATGTTTATCAGTCTCCACTTGATCAAATGCTTATTGCCGAACCGGATTCTACTTTCAGATCAAACATGCCTGTTAAAAGTTATGGTAAGGTAGAAGGGAAAAAATAAAGCAAGAAAAATTAAAAACCGGAAATCTGAAAACCGGAAAATCTGCATTCAAAAACTTTCACTCTTTTCTGTAAATTAAAAAGTGCTGATAATATTGCTTCAATTATTTTAATTGACTTTTTTAATTCATCTTTTTGCTATGTTTGTCACTCGCACAAGTAAAAAAATATGCCGTTAATAAAGAGTATTTCAGGTATAAGAGGAACGATCGGAGGTAAACCAGGAGAAACCCTAAGCCCGTTAGACATTGTAAAATTCACCGCTGCTTTTGCTACTTTAATTCTTCAAAAAGAAACTTCAAATAAAAAAATTGTTGTTGGTCGTGATGCAAGAATAAGTGGGGAGATGATTCTTCGTTTAGTTGTAAGCACATTAAATGCAATGGGTTTGGATGTGATTGACGTTGGTTTAAGCACTACACCAACTGTTGAAATGGCTGTAGAATTTGAAAAAGCTGCAGGTGGAATTATCCTCACTGCAAGTCATAATCCAAAAGAATGGAATGCGCTGAAATTATTAAACAGTGAAGGTTTATTCATCAGCAGTGAAGACGGGGAGAAACTTTTGCAAATTGCTTCAGACGATAACTACCAGTTTTGTCCGGTTGATAAAATTGGTTCCTATACGCTTGCAGAAGATGCTCTGCAAAAACATATTGATGCTATTATCAATTATCCTTTGGTAGATGTTGCTGCTATTAAAAAACGCAAGTTTAAAATTGTAGTGGATGCTATCAACAGCACCGGCGCTATTGCCGTACCTGCATTGCTGAAAGCATTAGGTGTAAAAGATATTATTGTTATTAATGATGAAATGAATGGCAGGTTTGCACACAATCCCGAACCATTGCCGCAACACCTTTCGGGTTTATGCAATGAGGTGAACAAACAACACGCTGATCTTGGCATCGCTGTTGATCCAGATGTGGATCGTTTGTGTTTTGTTTGCGAGGATGGCTCTTTGTTTGGTGAAGAATATACTTTGGTTGCAGTGGCAGATTATGTGCTGCAGCATCGCAAAGGAAATACCGTAAGCAATTTATCTTCTACACGAGCCTTAAAAGATGTTACGCTAAAAAATGGCGGCGAATATTTTCCCAGCGCAGTAGGAGAGGTGAACGTTGTGAACAAAATGAAAGAAGTGAATGCCGTTATCGGTGGCGAAGGCAATGGTGGTATCATCGTTCCCGATCTTCACTATGGCCGGGATGCTTTAATCGGTATCGCCTTGTTCTTAACTTTTCTTGCAAATAGTAAAAAAACAGCAAAGCAGTTACGCAGCCAGTATCCTGATTACTTCATTAGCAAGAATAAAATAGAATTGCAGAATGGAACTGATGTAAAAAATATCTTCGCCAATATTCAGAAGAAATACAAAAATAATCCTATTAATACTGAAGACGGGTTGAAGATAGAATTCGATACAGACTGGGTGCATCTTCGCACAAGCAATACAGAACCTATCATTCGCATTTATGCCGAAAGTAGTTTTGAAACTACTGCAGACAACATTGCAAGGCGGCTGATGCAGGATATAAAGGAAAGTATTTAAAAGCAGGATTTTTATTGAACCAGCAGCATAACACAACTCATCTTCGTTGTGTCACTCACTTGTACGTCTGATTGGTTATGGAACTTTGATTGATTATTCTTAATTGTTTTCCTAAGTAATACTAATTCATTCATACCTGTTGCTGAAGCTATGAAATGTAAACCAATTTCGTTTCAGTACGTAACTTGCACCTCTTTTTAAAGTTCGATTATCGGGAAAGTTATGAATAACGAAGAGTTTAACAGTGCGTCTTTAGGGGCTAACGGTCATCGTATCTATTTTGATAACGCTGCAACAACACCGCTTGATCCCCAGGTGCTCGATGCGATGATGCCTTATCTTACCAAATATTTCGGCAATCCTTCTTCTATATATAGCTATGGCCGCGAAACACGACTGGCAATTGAAAATGCAAGAAAATCTGTCGCCAAAATTTTGAATGCACATCCTGCAGAAATATTTTTTACCAGCGGCGGGACGGAGAGCAGTAACACAGCCATCATCTCTTCTGTAAGAGATCTCGGTTGCAAACATATTATCACATCTCCTATCGAACATCATGCAACTTTACATACAGTCGAATATCTTTCCAATAAAGGTGAAGCAAGATTAAGTTATGTAAAGGTGTTATCAAATGGACAGATTGATATTGATGATCTTGAAAGATTACTGGCAGAAAGCAAGGAAAGAAGTTTGATAACATTAATGCATGCAAATAATGAAATAGGTAACATGATAGACCTGCATCCAGTAGGTGCGATTGCAAAAAAATGCAACGCTATTTTTCACAGTGATACCGTGCAAACAGTTGGACATTTTCCTTTTAATCTTCGTGAAACACCCGTTCATTTTATAACAGGTGCTGCACATAAATTTCATGGACCGAAAGGTGTTGGATTGTTATACATAAATGAGAATGTGAAGATAAAACCCTTTGTGCATGGCGGCAGTCAGGAACGTAATATGCGTGCAGGCACGGAAAATTTGTATGGTATTGTTGGCTTCGCAAAAGCACTTGAACTGGCAACAGAACATTATGAAAAAGACAGTGCCCAGATAAAAGAATTAAAACAGTATATGATGAAACGCCTTGAAGAAGATATTCCAAGCGTTTCATTCAATGGTGACGTTAATGGTAAATGTTTATACACCGTTTTAAGTGTAAGTTTTCCAAAGACAGAGAAAAGTGAGATGCTGCTTTTCAATCTTGATATTAATAATATATGTGCGTCAGGTGGCAGTGCATGTACAAGTGGCGCCGATCAGGGTAGTCATGTTATTAATGCCATCAATAGTAACCCCAATCGTGTTACGGTTCGCTTTTCATTCAGTAAATACAATACTAAAGAAGAAGTTGATACAGTTGTTTCAAAGCTGAAAGAAATGATCTGATAAAGTGTATCGATCACTTATTTTCTCATAGCATATTGGCAATAAAACATAGATAAAACGGTTTTATATTAAACTGTTTTTATATCTTCAATAACCAAAACTGCTAATGCTATGAGAAGACTATTATTCTTATGTTTCAGCTTTATTACACTTATTTCTTTTGCACAAACAGGGAAAGAAATAACAGGAAGAGTTCTCTCGGAAACCGGGCAGCCTCTTCAAACAGTTACTGTAAGCGAAAAGGGAACTTCCAATGCTGTCATCTCCGATGAAAAAGGTGATTACCTGATCAAACTTCAAAACAATAATGCAACGCTTGTTTTTTCCTATGTTGGTTATACTTCGAAGGAAGTAGCTGTTGGTAACTCATCTGTAATAAATGTTACATTAAATGCTACTGAAAGCGATCTTACCGGTGTGGTTGTTACCGCCCTGGGTATTAAACGTGAACTGAAAAGTTTAGGTTACGCTTCACAGCAGGTAACATCTGAACAAATATCCGAAGCAAAACAGCCAAATCTTATCAATGCTTTGCAGGGCAAGGTTGCAGGTGTAACTATATCAGGTTCAGGAGGTGGCCCCGGACAAGGCGCAAGTATTTTGATACGAGGCGTTAATTCATTAAATCCTTCCCGCAGCAACCAACCTTTGTTTGTAATAGATGGAATGCCTGTTGATAACAGCACATTTACTACAGGTACTTCCGGCGACAGAGGAGCATCTTTACCAAATCGTATTTCAGATATAAATCCTGATGACATTCAAAGTGTCAACATTTTAAGAGGCGGTGCAGCTACTGCACTATATGGTTTACGCGGAGCAAATGGTGTGGTTGTAATTACAACTAAATCAGGCGAAGCCGGTAAAATGCGTGTAAGTTTTAATGCTTCTTATAATATTGATAACATAGATAAGTTACCTGATCTTCAGCTTAAATATACACAAGGTTATTCAGGTGAATATGATTCTACCAGTTTCTGGCCTGCCTGGGGACCTACTATTCTGGATGCAAAACAAATAGATCCAACACATCCAGATGCCTTATTCAATAATTGGGAAAGGGCTTATAATACAGGTCATCAATACAGGTCGGGAATAACACTTTCTGGTGGCAGCGAAAAGATCACTTACTCATCTTCTTTTTCTTATCTGCGGCAAAACGGTCTTATCCCATTTACTTTTTACCAGGATGTAAGTGCAAGGTTAAGCGGTCAGCTTAAATTCAGTGATAAGTTTAAAATGGGTACTTCCCTTTATTATACTAATACCGATGGAAATTTTTATGATGCTAACAGGTATAATGAAGATCTGGTTTATTGGACGCCCAGATGGGATGTACGTGATTATTTAACGCCACAGGGAACAATGAAAACCTATGGCAATGATAACCCAATGTACCAGGCTGCAACAAATAAATTCGGTTCGCAGGTAAATCGCGTAATTGGAAGTGTAAATTTTGCTTATTCGCCTGTAAGTTGGTTTACTGCATCCTATTTATTTGGTGGAGATGTATATGGTGATGCACGTACTGCTACAGCACCCGGATTAGTTGGCTTTCCCGGCGAATTTTTAGCTGCCGATAACCAGGATTATGATGGTAAATATGGAACCGGTTTCGTACATGAATACCAGTTGAACTACCGTCAGCTTAACTCGAACTTATTATTAACTTTTGATCATACCTGGGGAGATAAATTTCAAACCACTTTACGTCTTGGAAATGATGTATTAGACCGGAATATCAAACGTATCAGCGCTGAAGGCAGCGGACTTGATCTGTACAACTTATATTCATTAGATAATGCACATCATGTTACTAACAGTACTTACAGGGAAAAATATCGCATCATTGGATTGTATGGCGATCTTACCTTAAGCTACAATAATTACCTGTATTTAACTTTAACGGGAAGAAATGACTGGACATCTTCGCTTGAAAAAGATAACCGTTCATTCTTTTATCCTTCAGCCAGTTTAAGTTATGTTTTTTCCCAGCATTTAACTATGCCTTCCTGGTTTAGTTATGGAAAATTCCGTGCTTCTTTAGCCGGCATTGGTAAAGATGCAGATCCTTATAGCACAAGTATAACGTATGTTCCTTCAGGTGCACCTATTTCAAATAATGGAACTGCTGTAATTCCCTGGAGCCTGAATGGCGCTTCGGGCATACCCACGTTATTGCCCGAAAAAACAACAACGTTTGAAATTGGCGCCGATCTTAGTTTCTTACAAAACCGTCTTGGCTTTAATTTCACCTGGTATAAATCAAACAGTAAAGAACAAATAATTCCTGTATCAACAACCTACACTACAGGCTTTAGTTCTATTACTTTAAATGCCGGTGAATTGGAGAATAAAGGCGTAGAAATTTCAATAAACGGAACACCTGTAAAATCAAAAAATTTCAGTTGGGATGTCTCCGCTAATTTTTCTGCAAACCGTAATAAAGTTATTTCTATTTATCCCGGCTCACAAAGCTTATTCATCAATAGCGTATTTGGTTATGGACGAGCCGGCGTAAGCAGTTATTATATTCCGGGAGAATCGGCTGGTGCTATTTTCGGAACACCAATAATGCGATATGGTGCTAATGATTCAGCCTTGCATATAAATAAGGATCTGCCTATGCTTATTGGTGATGATGGCTTCCCTCTTTATCCTGCATCGAGCAATCAAAAGATATTGGGGAATGCTTATCCGAAATGGATAGCAGGTTTAAGTAATACGTTAACTTACAAAAACTGGAGTTTATATTTTTTATGGGATGCGCAGTTGGGTGTGCAGAAGTATAATCAGTTTGCAAACTTTCTCGCTGCTTTTGGAGAATCAGCTATTACGGGCAATCGTGATCAAACCATTGTGTTTCCCGGTTTGACTGCTGATGGAAAGCCAAACACAAAAGCTGTATGGCTTGGCCAGGGTGAAGGACCAGATAATGTAGATTATGGTAATGGCTACTACAGAAATATTTATCGCGGTATTTCCGAAAATTTTGTGGAAGATGCTTCCTGGGTAAGGCTGAGAACCGCTACATTATCCTATTCATTACCACAGAAGATTTTCAATAATGCGTTTAATAATCTTACACTTTCAGTTACCGGAACCAATTTAATTCTTCTTACAAAATATACAGGTTTTGATCCCGAAACAAGAAGCGATGCAGCGCCGGGAAGCAATTTTGTTATTAGTTCCGGTTTTAGCTATCCGGCATTACGCAGCGTTATTTTTTCTTTAAATGTTGGATTTTAGAAACATCAAAACATCACGTAAAAATTAATAAAAATGAATGCACTTAAAATATCCAGACAAGTAATTTTTGCCGGCTGTTTTATTTTACTGTTGGGTAGTTGTAAAAAATATCTTGATGTAAACCAAAATCCAAATGCCGGTGAGAAACCGCCGATTAATGGATTGCTCGCAAATGTTACCAATACCGGAGCGATAAATGTTTTTAATATATCAGATTATGTTTCACACTATACACAATATCTTGCTTCGCCAAGCGAAGCAAGTTCTCTCGATACCTATGATGATGTTGACGCAAGTGGTGCCTGGAATAGTTGTTATAATATCATGACTGATCTGTATCACATGAAAATTTTTGCTGCCGAAAAAGGATTTAATGCTTACATAGGAGTTTCTGATATTTTGATGGCTTTGCATATAAACATGCTCTCAAATGTTTTTGGTGATATTCCCTATTCAGAAGCATTTTTGGGAGCAGAAGATCTGCATCCAAAATTTACAGACCAAAAAGCATTATATGATACCTGTTTGAAATTATTGGATGAAGGCATAGCAGCATTGCAACAACCGGATGCAGATGGTGAATTAGACGAAAGCAGTGATTTTATTCATGGAGGTGATGCAGCGGCGTGGGTTAAAACAGCGCATGCACTTAAAGCACGTATGCTGAACCAAGTTTCTAAAACCGCTGAATATAATCCTGATGCGGTATTGACTGAATTAGCACTAGCTTACGCAAGCAACGCTGATGATGCACAAATATCCTCTTTTGACGGATTTAATCCCTGGGCTCAGGAAGCACATAATAATGATAACCTGCTTTTGGATGGATGGCTGTCTGCTTATTTTATCAATGCCACTAATGGAACAACTTATGGTGTTTTTGATCCGCGGCTTTCGCATATTACAGATACTACCCGTTATGGCGATTATAGAGGTACGGTAAATGGTGCAGGTCCTGTGGGTAATTCTACAGTTCATAATGAATGTTACCTCACAGTAGGAAAATGGTATTCCAGTGATAACTCTCCACTGCAAATAATAACTTATGCAGAATGTAAGTTTATGGAAGCCGAAGCTCAGTTTAGAAAAGGCAATAAAGCCGATGCTTATACCGCTTATTTTGCCGGCATAACGGCTAATATGCAAAAGTTAGGTGTGGCAGATACGGCGATTCAACATTATACTGCAGCGCCTGCTGTGAATGTAGGTTCAGAAAATTTAACGCTTGCCCTGATTATGAAAGAAAAATATGTAGCATGTTTTTTAAGTCCTGTAACATGGGATGATATGCGTCGGATGGACTATGATTATAAAGATTTTGTGCTGCCGGAAAATGCAGTTATAAATACTTTCATACGCAGGTTAAATTATCCTACTTATGAGATATCTACAAATGGTGAAAACGTACCGACTGTGCAGGTAACAGATCATTTGTGGTGGGATCAATAATGTGCGAAGCATAGGCTTAATAATAAAACTCCTGCTTTTGATATACAGAAGCAGGAGTTTTTCTTTGATAAATATTGTTCAGAACGTACAAGTGAGTGACACAACTGAAGCCTCATGCCTATTCTGCCGCTCGTTACAAAAATATTTAATCACCTGTCTTCATCAAAAGTATAATGCAATAATTTTGAACCATGAATTGTGCTTACGAAAATACTGCTTCTAAACCTTACGAGCATGCA
>JAEZRL010000163.1 GCA_023440945.1 Bacteroidota bacterium | reverse complement strand
TCAACCAAAGATATTTGACCGCACACTGGTGTTTAGGCCCGGTGATGTTTACAACAGAAGAGATCATAATCTTTCGTTGAACAGGCTAACAAGCCTTGATGTTTTCAAGTTTGTAAAAGCACGGTTTGAACGTACAGATACAATACCAGGCAACAACCTTAATGCTTTGTATTATTTAACACCAGGATTAAGTAAATCTATTCGCTTCACTGTTTCCGGTTTAACAAAATCAAATAACGCTGTTGGTACAGAAGTGTCATTAGATTGGCGGCACCGTAATTTATTAAAAGGCGCAGAACATTTAGAAGTGCGTGTGTACGGCGGTTTGGAAAAACAATATTCATCAGGTATTGATGTAAGTACAAGAAGGCTTGGCGTGCAGGCAAATATGTATGTGCCAAGAATTATTGCCCCTTTCAGGATAGGCACAAGCAGTGAGTTTGTTCCCCAAACAAAATTCTCCGCTGGTTATGAAGTGTTCAACCGTAATACACAATACACACTTACTTCTATAACCGGTAATTACGGTTATGTTTGGAAGCAACATATAACTAATGAACATCAGTTGAATTTAATATCTATTAATTATGTAAAACCGGAACATATTACAGATACATTCAAGCAGGCTTTAGATACAAATATATCCCTGAGAAGAAGTATCGAACGGCAGTTTATTATCGGCACAAACTATAACTATAATTACAATTCGCAGGCAAAGCAAAACTTCAAAAAACATAATTTTTATGTAAATGGTAATATTGATCTTTCGGGTAATTTATTAGGATTAATAACAGGCGCAAACGCCAAAGCAGGAAAAGAAAAAGAAATATTCAATACGCCATTTTCACAATATACCAGACTGGAAGGAGAGGTGCGGCATTACATGCGTTTGGGCAACCGTTACAGATCGCTTAATACAAGATTTTTAGCAGGTGCGGCTTTCGCTTATGGAAACAGTACAAACATTCCTTTCATCAAATCATTTTTTGCCGGTGGAACAAATGATATACGAGCCTTTAGAGCACGTTCGTTAGGGCCGGGAGCTTATTATGCCGGTAATCCAAGAGACTCTTTTGTAGCGGAACAGCCCGGCGATGTAAAGCTTGAAATGAACATTGAATACCGGGCAAAATTATTTTCTATTGTACGCTGGGCTGCTTTCATAGATGCCGGAAATATCTGGACAAAAAATGAAGACACGCTTCGTCGTCCTGACTCGAAATTTACCAGTCATTTTCTTGACCAAACCGCAGTTGGCGTTGGTTTAGGTTTGCGTTTCGATATAAATATTTTAGTACTTCGTCTCGATCTCGCTTTCCCTATCCGTGTTCCGTGGAGAGCTCCTGACGACAGGTGGGTAATAGATCAGATAGATTTCGGCAGTAAAGAATGGCGAAGACAAAACCTTGTATGGAATCTCGCCATCGGTTATCCATTTTGATTTTTATTATGTACTTAGCTGCATTGCTACTATCGGCGTTCGTTGTGTCACTCACTTCTACGTTCTGAGCTTTATTCAGCAAAATCTAAAATAAAAGAGGAAGCAAACACTTTCTCTTTTTATTTTACAACATAATCAGTCTATGAACATTGAACAATTACGCGAATATGCATTGAGCAAACCCGGTACGGAAGAATCATTTCCTTTTGGAGAAGAAACATTGGTCTTTAAGGTAAAAGGAAAGATATTTTTATTAACAGGTTTAAACAGCTCTCCTTTACAATTCAATGCTAAATGCAATCCTGATTATGCAATAGAATTGCGTGAAGAATATGATTGCATCAAACCCGGATACCACATGAATAAAAAACACTGGAACACAGTTATTATTGATGGTAGTTTATCCTTGCAGCAACTGAAAAATTTGATTGATCATTCCTACAATCTTGTTGCAGGTATAAAATAATTTCTTCTTTTTGTTTCATCTTGCACGATTCCTGTTTAACCTTATAAAGTAATCAAATTAATAGTACATGAGCAAAGCTTTTATATTCGATCTGAATGGTACAATCATCAATGACATGGAATATCATGAACATGCATGGTACAGCATTCTCAACAACGATTATCATGCTGGACTAAGTCATGAAGAAGTGGCTAAGCAGATGTATGGAAAAAACGAAGAAGTTTTAACACGTGTATTTGGTCCTGGTAAATTTACCCGCGAAGAAATGCATAAGATTTCTATTGAAAAAGAGAAAAGATATCAGTCGGAATACAGGAACCATTTAAAACTGCTTGATGGACTTGAATCATTCTTGCAAAAAGCAAAAAAGGAAATGATTCTCATTGCATTGGGCACGGCTGCTATACCCTTCAATGTTGATTTTGTTTTAGATAACTGCCGCATCCGCAAATATTTTGATGCGATTGTAAGTGCAGACGATGTTACAACCAGTAAACCTGATCCCGAAACTTTCATTAAAGCAGCAGAAAAATTAAACGTGCCTTTTGATAAATGTATTGTTTTTGAAGATTCGCCAAAAGGTGTGGAAGCGGCGCAAAATGCGGGCATGAAAGCTGTCGTGATAAAAACAATGCATGAAGAAAACGCATTTGAGAAATATGATAATGTATTGATGTTTATTAGTAATTATACGGATGAGAGATTGTTACACTATTTAAAGATCATAGAATAAACATCGTAAACCAATACAAGCACCGTATAGAAGAAAAAGTGTACTGCTGCTGTAATAAAACAACAAAAATTAACACGAGATTCGAAATAAACTCCTAATTTTGCCGTCCTTTCACCGGGTGGCAGTGATGGTGACTGTAACCTGTTTGTAGAATAAATCTTTATCAGTTAAAACTTTATTAGAATGAAACGTACATTTCAACCACATAATCGCCGTCGTAAATCTGTTCATGGTTTTCGTAAGCGTATGCAAACAGCAAACGGCCGCAAAGTGTTAGCAAGCCGCCGTGCGAAAGGTCGTCATAAACTCACTGTTTCGGACGAAAGAAAATTAAAATAGAAGCCTTCCTCTAAAGTGGGAGGAGTAAATTTTTCATACATTCAAAGCCTCTTTATGAGGCTTTTTTTATTTTGGCAAAAATCTTTACATACAACAAAAAGGAAAAACTTAAAAGCCGCAAGTTGTTGCAGCAGATTTTCAGTGAAGGGAAATCTTTTACCGTTTTTCCAATAAAAGTGATTTATCTCGAAACAAAGATACCTTTAGATTTTCCTGTGAAAGTAGCAGTTGGTGCAAGCGGAAGGCATTTTAAAAAAGCCGTGCAACGCAACCGCATCAAAAGATTATTAAGAGAATGTTACCGGACAGAGAAACTACCTTTGCATTCGCTTCTTGAACAACAGAATAAAGAGCTTATTGTTTTTCTGCTGTATATTGATAAAGTACTGCCTGAATATGCAGTTATCAAAACAAAAATGCCGCTTATTATACAAAAGCTGATAAAAGCCTTGAATGAAAAAAGTTCTTCAAATAATTAGTTATCCATTTATACTGCTGATAAAAATTTACCAGTTTGGAATCTCTCCGCTGCTTGGTCCTAAATGCAGGTTCACGCCAACTTGTTCACAATACACGATTGAAGCTTTGAAAAAACATGGGTTGCTAAAAGGCGGATGGCTTTCTATAAAAAGGATTTCCCGTTGCAGACCCGGTGGTGGTCATGGTTATGATCCTGTCCCCTGATTTTTTTATTGATTTGGCGATGGCGGTGCCACGGTAAAACTCTTCAATTTATCAAGCGTTTCCCTTGCATCTTTTATAGGGTAAAAACGATAAACCTCAGGTTTCTTGTCGCCTTCCTGTTGAATAGAGGTTATTTGATGATAAGGCCCTATGATAGTTGCATCAACGTTATCTGTTATCTTAACAGCAGTATTCGGAAGAATGAAAAAAGTTTTGTGCGTGATGCCCGTGTTTTGATTAGTTATTAATTGCTGAATAGAATCTATTCTTTTTTTTACTTCGTCCTGGCTTACAACTGTTGAGCGATCTTCAGGTGCACCATAATAAACATAACCACCAACAATTGTATCGGTTTTTGCATTTAAGATATAATAACCATTATCGGGAATTTCCACAGTTGTATTACCTGCAGTAGAATTTACCTGCAAAGAAATTTTATCTGCGGAATTAAATTCAATAGTTTGTTCTTCATGGCCACTTCCGGACGCAGGAACAGAAATTGTTTTGGCATCTTTGTCAATAGTTGCTTTGCCTTTTGACATCACTATAATTTTCTTCGGATTGCTTTGACAGGCAGACAATAAAGCCATTGCCAATAAACTAAAAATTAATTTTTTCATAGCGTAAATGTAAAAAAATAAGTCCTGCAAAAAAATGCTGCAGGACTTTTATAAATCGAAACCAAAGTTCAATAGCGATAAGAATGTACAAGTGAGTGACACAACGAAAGCATTATAGTATTGCCAAAGTTGGTCAACAAAAAGTACTTTTCTTATTTAACGTTTGCATAAGTCTCTGCTACTTTGCTCCAGCTTATAACATTCCAAAAATTATTGAGATATTCGGCACGACGGTTTTGATATTTAAGATAATAAGCGTGCTCCCAAACATCCACTCCTAAAATGGGTGTGCCTTTAACTTCGGCAACATCCATCAGAGGATTATCCTGATTTGGAGTAGAAGTAACTTCTAACTTGCCGTCTTTTACTATCAACCATGCCCAGCCACTTCCGAAACGGCTTGCACCGGCAGCGTTGAATTTTTCTTTAAAAGCGTCGAAAGAACCAAATTCGGAGTTGATAGCATCGGCTAATTCACCATTTGGCTGACCTGCTGATTGTGGTGCCAGAATTTCCCAGAAGAAACTGTGATTCCAGTGACCGCCACCATTATTGCGAACAGCCGGAGAAATAGACCCCGCATTTTTTATGATCTCATCGAGGCTTTTGTTTTCGTTTGGTGTGCCGGCAATAGCTTTATTGAGATTATCAACATAGGCCTGATGATGTTTATCGTGGTGTATTTGCATGGTTTGTGCATCAATGTATGGTTCGAGTGCATCGTAAGCATACGGTAAAGGTGGTAATGTAAATGCCATAGGTTTTATTTTTTGAAATGAATAATTAAATGAACTGCTAATGTGCAACAAATTTATTGCCATATAGTTATTCATTCCAAATGATATACAGGATTGTTTCTGATGTCGAAAGCCTAACCTGAATTTTGCCTGGGTTTATCCTGATTGCTTGCGCTCTTTTAACTCTTAACTTCTGTTTCTGCGGATTGAATTTTATTTGACTATAGAAGGAGAGAAACACAAGTAGCAAAGAGGACAATTCCAAGTCAAGAAAAGAGTATCGCGAAGAACAGAAGGTAACCGAAGGACCGCGAAAGTTTGAAATAAATTGTATGAATATAGAGTTTGTTATTAAAGAATCAGCAAAAACATTAGTGCAATTAGTAGTCTAAATTCTTTTTATTTCTGCTCCTAAGTTCTGCAAACGTTTATCAATGTATTGATAACCTCTGTCAATTTGTTCGATGTTTTGAATAGTGCTGTTGCCATCTGCACTTAATGCAGCAATAAGTAATGCTACACCTGCACGAATATCCGGACTGCTCATTGTAATTCCACGCAACGGATATTTTCTGCCAAGGCCAATAACTGTTGCACGGTGAGGATCGCATAAAATGATCTGCGCACCCATATCAATGAGTTTATCTACAAAAAACAAACGGCTTTCAAACATTTTCTGATGTATCAACACGCTGCCTTTTGCCTGTGTTGCCACAACAAGAACAATACTTAACAGATCCGGTGTAAAGCCGGGCCAGGGATGATCTGAAATGGTTAGTACAGAGCCATCTAAAAAGGTTTGTATCTCATAAATTTCCTGGGCGGGAATATAGATATCCTCTTTCCTAAACTCCATTGCAATACCGAGCTTTTGAAATTTTTCCGGTATGATTCCCAAATGTTCAATGCCGGCATTTTTTATTGTGATCTCACTTTGCGTCATTGCTGCCATTCCAATAAAACTTCCCACTTCAATCATATCCGGCAGCATCTTGTGTTCTGTTCCGCTCA
>JAEZRL010000161.1 GCA_023440945.1 Bacteroidota bacterium | reverse complement strand
GGGTAAATGCGCAGCAGGAAATGCAGCCGCAGGATGTTTTGCAATTGCGTCCTATTCCAATTTACATTCAATACCAGTAAAAACAAAAAGATTGAGGTGAAAACCGGGAATTAAATCTTCCGGTTTTTTTTGTATCGGGCAATCAGGTCAACAACTTGGTTATTCTGTAAAACGGAAGGGTTCAACTCGACTATTTTTTTTAATAATTTAGGTGCTTTTTCCATTCCTTTTTCCAACTGTAAAAGTGCTTCTTTTGTCTTTCTTAAGCCTAACAAACAGGCACTGTAGTAAAAAAGAAAAACCGGTTTGTCTTCTGTAGCTTTCAAAGCAGCGAGACATTGGCCCGAAGCTTCTTCATAATAAGAGCGTTTATATAAACATCTTATTAAAGCTTCCCATCCTGTTATATTACGCGGCCTTTGTTTTACAGCAAGACTGAAATAATGAATGGCTTCTTTATACAATTCCAGGTTCATTTTGCATTCACCCAATGCCAAATTGTATTCAGGCACATTCCGATGAATTCGCATTGCATTTTCCAGTTGCTTTACAGCACTTTCCCACTGTTCTTCATTGATATAAGTAAGCGCAATTTTATAATATAGCTTACTATCATCCGGGTTCATGTGCGAAGCTTTACGGTAATGAAAACGAGCTTGGGCAAAATTTCCCATCCGGTGATAACAATGCCCTATCGCCTCATAAATTACTTCTTCCGGGCGGGTTAATTCCAGTACTTTTTCAAGTGATTCGATCGCTTCTTTATACTTACGCAATCGTATATAGGCATCGCCCATATTGCGGTAAGCATAATCAAACTTTTCATCAATCGTAACGGCATATTGATAGGCATCAATTGCTTTTTCGTATAATTTCAATCCCTGGTAAGCAGCGCCGAGATTAAACCAGGCCAATTCGTTATAAGGATAATTATCAATTATGGACTGATGAAGCCTAATACTTTCTTCATTTCTTCCCGTAAAATCTGTCCAGAAACAAATTTTATAAAGTGCTTCTTCGCTTACAGGCTCTTCTTCCAGTATCAGTTTTAAACAATCGAATACTTTATCAAATTCTTCGTAATCGTCATAAACGTCGGCTAGTTCAAATAAAAGATCAATCCGTTCTTCGCCATCAAAAGAAACCAAAGCTTCTTCGAGTAACTGAACTGCTTTATCATGCTGGTCGAGAGCAAGAAAAGCATCGGTTTTTAAGATGTATAGGTCAATATTGCGATTGTCAAGCAATTCCGCCTTTTCAAGCACATCTAAAGCATCATAATATTTCCGGCTTACCAAGAGCAGATCGGCTTTTTTTATCAATAATTGCGAGGAGTAAGGGAAATAATCAAGACCGGTTTCAGTAGCTTCAAAAGCTTTGGCAAAATCATCATGCTCATCAAAATAATCTATGATCCGCTCAAAAGCATCTTCTTCCAAAAAAGAATGGCTTTTTCCGGCCCTTAAATTATTATACTGCTTCAATAATTCTTCTAATTCGTCGTTATCTTCCCGGAATGGATTTTCTCTCATCTGAAAATTTCTTATTGTTTTCTAAGGCAGATGAACTCGCATTTTCTTATTTGGTAAAAAATTTAATGCGCCGTTCCATTTTATTAGTTTCTGTAAGTTATGCCGAAAAAATAATTTTCATGTAACTTTTTATAAAGAAAACCGTTATAAAAGTGGAAAGAAAATATGTTAATTCTCGCAAAAACAAATTAACTTTGTTGTAATGTTAACAAAAAATATTAATATAAAACTCCTGATAGCTATCTTTCTTGTGTTTCTAACTCAGGCAACAATTGCCTCTTTTACGGGTAATTTCGATGATAATAAAGATAAATACAGTTTAAAAAGCCTGAACCGTCTTTCAAAAAATTACTCATTGTCTTCTTTAAGAGGATCATTTCAATACAAAGGTTCATTAAATATGAACCAGCAATATTTCAACAATAACAATACGGTTGAAGTTAATTCAATGATCCGGTTTGAAAAAGGAAATACTACCTACGTTTACCCCTATCGTTATAAAGTGAAAGTGCCACGGTTTAAAACACCTACTCCTCAGCCATAATTATAAAACGCGGTATCCTGATTTAGGTATATCGAATTTTGACATTGGTACCGGACTAAGATCTATTTTCACAGCTTTGAAAATAATAACCCTGTTACTTCCTTCCAATTGAGATTGGTATTGCAATACTAATCCAGGAATATTTTTAAACTGATATGGGTTTTCCTGCGTTGAAGGGGCTATATCTGTGGTGTAATACATTTCTATCGTTTTGCCATCTTTCAGTTTTGAAACTGCTTTTTTGCAGCGATAACCTAAAATAGTTTCTTCGCCTGCTGGAAAAGTTGTTTCAATATTCTCGTATTGTTTATTTTTTTGCTTCCAGATAGCTTCATCAAAAGTGGAAATATATTTATTGGTTCCTACTTCTTTTAAAATAACTGCTGTTCCGTTAGAACTGCTGAAAATGGTTGTTTGATTGAAAGAAGGACTTGTAAGATCTATTCGTACCTGTTTGCCTTTTATGTAAACTGTTTTAGTTAGATTGTTAGGAACTAAGGTGCTGTCGCTGCCTTTATCAATAACAACATCATAAATAATTGTACAATCGCCAATAATTCTTTGAGCAAAAGAAATTTTTGCAAAGGCAATGAATGCAGCGATCAAAAACAGGTTTTTCCCTTTCATTTAGAAAATTAGTTTATTGTCTTCAGTCTGATGAAACTTTGTAGTCAACTTTATCTTCATGTTTTGCGATAAAATAGCTAACCATCATGTTGTTTCATTTTATAAAAATAACCAGAAAAGAAAAACTCCTGCATGGAGGAGTTTCTTTTAACAAATTTGGATGAAAGGATCAGCCAAGATAAACCTTCAACTGCTTACATCTGCTCGTTGATTTCAATTTACAAATGGCTTTATCTTTTATTTGTCTCACCCTTTCTCTTGTGAGATTAAACCGTTCGCCGATATCCTCCAAACTTAATGGATGATCTACGCCGATTCCAAAGAAATAACAAAGCACTTCTTTTTGTCTTTCGGTAAGTGTTTTTAAAGCACGATCAATTTCTTTCCGCAAAGATTCGTGGTACTCTAGTTCTATATCTGCTTTATCGGCATTTGGATTTTCCATTACATCAGCAAGGGTGCCTTCTTCGCTATCGGTAAGAGGAGAATCCATGCTAACGTGTTTTGAAGAAATATTAAGCGTTGCAGAAACTTCTTCGGTTTCAATTTCTAAAAGTTCGGCAAGTTCCTCAATCGTCGGGTCTCTTTCAAATTCCTGCTCTAATTGTTGATAGGCCTTGGTTATTCGGTTTGTAAGACCAACCTTGTTTAAAGGCAAACGTACTATCCTGCTTTGTTCAGCCAGGGCCTGCAAAATGCTTTGGCGTATCCACCA
>JAEZRL010000158.1 GCA_023440945.1 Bacteroidota bacterium | reverse complement strand
TATCTATATTGATATGGCTGTTAACTGCTACAATAAAACTGCTAACCTTGATTTGAGTTGCAGAATCACACGAAAAGTATTCTGTGGAAATTGAATCCGGGATGGAACTTTTAAGTAAGCTTGCTGTAGTGTAAAATAAGTGTCTTGATTCGATACTATCCTTTTCAAACTTGCTTCCTTTATTAATGTTGAATACTAGTGAGAGGGGCTGCACCACTAACAAATGCTTCACTTCATGATTTGGCCTTGTATAAGTAAATGGTTTTAGAACAAAACTTAAAAGTGGAATTAAGAGTAGGGATAGAAGAAAATTTCTTTTCAATTTTTATTGTTTAATTGCTGCCTTGTTTATTACATTTTATGCAATATTATTATTGATAATTAGAAATAGAAATTAAGAAAAGCTTTAGTTCTTTAAAAGAAGTTATTTTTTTGATGAATAGTATTATTAACTATTGGTCGAAATATCAAGTGTATGCGGAGAATATTTTTTAAGATGAACAAGATGCTTTGGTAACGGATTTTTATTCCATTGATGATGAATAACAAGCGCGGCCCCTATTGCAGAAGCTTGCGGAACGGAAGCAGCATAAACTTCATATTCGCTCATTGTATTTGCAAGCAGTTGCATAAAAATGTTGTTCCTGCTGAAGCCTCCATCTGCAAAAATTTTTTTTACTGAACTTCCTTCCAATACAAGATTAGTAGCGGCAATTTGCTGTTCAACAATATGCATTATTAAATGATGATAAGCTTCTTCAAAATTGTTGTAACTATCAGGATTTGATTCATCAAAGCTTTCTTTTCTTTCTTTTAATTGAAGGACTAGTTCATCATTGTATTGCAATGAAGCGTGATAGTTTAACTGCTTATTAAAATGACTGCATAATTTTTTTACAGCTTGTTCATGTTCATATCCCGCAAATAATCTTGAAGCTTTAACCGGTTTACCTTCATGAGTTAAATAACAAAGACAGTCTTGCCGCAACTCATCTTTTGTTAAAGGTGCTTTGTTGAAAGGATTTAAACTGATATTCCATGTGCCTGTTGAGATCAGAACAAAAGGTTCATCATAAGTTGAGAGATACGGAATTAAGGCAGATGAACTATCATGTAAACCGATACCTGCTATAAGATTTTTATCATACAACGCAATGTCAATAACATCATCGCTTTTACAAATGGGTGCAAGTTTTTTATCAATTCCTTCTTTATATATCCATTCGTGATAATGCTTTTTTTTAAAATCCCAAAGCATAGTATGGCAACCAATGCTTGTAATATCCGAGCAACATTTTTTGGTAATAACAAAACTGCAATACTGCGGTAAATGCAAAGCATATTTTATTTTCTCAAACACTTGCGGCTGCTCCTGTTTCAAACGGTACAACTGCATCCCTGAATTCAAATTTCCCAGAACAGGTGATGCTGTTTCCACTGCTACATCTTCTTCGTTTCCATAAGTGCTGTAAAACTTATCGTGGGTTTCTTTAGTGTATGGTTTTATATAATTGTACAAAGGCGTACAACAATTCAGTTGTTCATCCAAATGAACTAGGCTTGCACCGTAACCGGAAAAATTTATTGCTTTTATGTCAAAAGCATTGTTTAATAAAATTTGTTCAACACTTTCTTTTATCCATTGGGTTAATGCAGTAACATCTTCACATGCAAAACCATCTTCATCTGTTGTTTCATCCAATTTTGCAGATGACTCATAGATCATGTTGTATTGTTCATCAAACAACATCAGCTTTTTGTTGGTCTTACCAACATCCAGTATGGCAATACAAGTCTCTCCTTTTGTATTCTTCTCCCAGGGCATTTGATTGTTTGTTTGATTATTATCTAAACTCATATAAAACCAATCGTATTGTTACAATAAAATTTAATCGAATATTTGTTTGCCGGCTTTGGTAATTCTATTATGCTTCCTTTGTGTCACTCACTTTTACGTCCTGTTCTTTATTCAGCTTTTTATCTCACCTCTTAATCTTTCTCAAAAGAAGATCGATAATGAGTGTTTGAAAATTAAATCATTTCACTGTTAATTATTTTCACGCTAAAAATTATCATGCTGTTGAAAGCTTTCCTTGTATGAAAGTTGAAGAGGACTAGCTTTTATAATCCTGTTGCCACTGTTTTATTTCCCCGTTCTTTTTTCAAATGTTCTCTCACTTTTTCCTTTCGATAAGCCTGTAAAGGATCTAATGCACCACCTGCACGCAATCTTGCTTCTGCAACCAGTGCACGAACATCTGTTCTGAAACTGTTTTGCAACACTTCCTGTGCCGTTGCAACATCATTGTTATTTTGAGCATCAACTAATTTGTTCCTGTCAACAAGCAAAGCCTGCGCATAACTTATCATGATCGCTTCAACAGACTGAAGCAGATCTTCCAAAGGATCTTTTACATTGTGACTTGCATCGATCATCCAGCCAAGGTCTGTTGCATGATTCATTCCTCTTGAATCCATTCCTTCCACCAGCTCATTAAAAATCAAGAACAATTGCTAAGGTTTTATGCTGCCAACAGTCAGGTCATCATCTCCATATTTTGAATCATTGAAATGGAAACCGCCCAACTTTCCTTCCATCAGTAACAACGCAACAATTTGTTCAATGTTTGCATTGGGCAAATGATGACCAAGATCAACCAATGTATAAGCTTTCTCACCAAGTTTTGACGCATATAATAATGATTGGCCCCAATCGCCAACAGTGGTAGAGTAAAAATTAGGCTCGTAAGCTTTGTATTCAACAAACATTTTCCATTTATCAGGTAAGGCTTTATAAACTTCCTGTAAACTTTCCAATGTATTTTGAAATGCTTTCCTGAAATTAAGCTGGCCAGGGAAACAGGAGCCGTCACTTAACCAAACGGTTAATGATTCAGAACCTAATTCAACACCATATTTTATCACTTCAATATTGTGTTCAATAGCCTGCTGACGAACAGCTTTATAAACATGTTGCATTGAACCAAACTTGTAACTTAATTTTTGATTGGGCTGATCCTGGAAAGTATTTGAATTCATGGCATCAAAACGAATCCCAAGTTGTGCAGCTAATCCTTTGATATCAGCAGCGTTCTTCGGAATATCCCAGGGAATATGCAAAGAGATGGCGCCACTTGATTGATTAAGTGAATGCAGCAAACCAATATCTTCAATTTTTTCTTCCAGGCTGCGGGGTTCACCGCCACCACTAAACCTGGCAAAACGTGTTCCCCCCGTTCCCAGAGCCCAGCTTGGAATAGCTACCTGGAATTCCATTAATTTCTGCAAAATAGCTTCTGCATTATCAATGCCGGATGCAATAAAATCAAAACGGCGTTTGTGCTCTTTCAGCATCGTTTGATTATGTTCTTCCAGTTTATATTTTTCAATTCGCATAAAGGAATAAATAAAATATCAAAGAATTATAGAAGGATTATTTGTAAAAAAGTGTTCCCCAAAATTTGTTTTGCTTTCTATTAAAGGAACGGAAGCAGCAGCATAGCAATCATTAGATGTTTTATTTAACGCAAATAAAAAACTTCTTTCAAAGGAATCGTCACCGGCGAATTGTCTTCATTTGTTTCCATAAGGTCTTTCATATAGCTCCACCATTTTTGCATTATTTGTTCACCAGGTAATTCGTTTAGTTTAGCTGCATCATCTATGGTAAGATAAGCAAACAAATCGTTTGTTGTTTCATCAATAAAAATAGAATAATCACAGATTTCTTTCTGCTTCAGCAATTGCTTTAATTCATCCCATATGTCATCATGACGCTTTTTGTATTCGTCTTCATAACCTTTTATCAATTTCATTTTAAAAGCAATGCGCATTCTCTACTATTTGCATTTACAGATAATAACTAAGAAATCCTGTGATAATAATTTCTGTTGATCAAACAAATCCTGTAAATCAAGTTCAGATAAGCTATCTCAAAAACGCTGCAGCAACGCCGCCATCTACATTGAAAGTATTACCCGTTGTTTTGTTCAATAATCCGCTAACGAAGATGAAACAGGCGTTTGCAATATCTTCAGGTAAAATAGTTTCGTTAAGTAAAGTGCGTTTTGCATAATAAGCAGGAAGTTCTTCAACACTCACGCCGTAAGCTTTCGCACGTCCTTCAGCCCAACCACCTTCCCATATTTTGCTGTTGGCAATCACTGCATCGGGATTAACAACATTCACACGGATCTTATCTTTTCCAAGTTCTGCCGCATTTAACCTGCTCAAATGCAATTGGGCTGCTTTGGCAGAGCCGTAAGCCGCATTGTTCGGCCCGCTTACCAAAGCATTTTTGCTAACAATATTTATTACATCGCCACCAACATTTTGCTTACGCATTATTTCAACGCCTTTCTGTGTTACAAAAAATTGGCCTTTTACCAATACATCGTATAAAATATCCCAATCCTTTTCGGTGTGATCTTCAAGTGGTTTTGAAATAGATAAGCCGGCGCAGTTCACAACAATATCAACGCCGCCAAATGCGAGTGTTGCCGCATCGAATGTTTTTTGAATAGTTGAAGCGTTTGTAACATCAAGTACTTCCGCTGCAAAAGCATCTTTGCCATATTGCTGAAGAAATTCTTCTTTTGTTGTTTGCAATCGCTGTTCATCATTGTCATTGATAACAACACAGGCGCCTTCACCGATAAATTTTTTTGCTATGGCTTTACCGATACCACCGGCGCTTCCAGTAATGAGTGCGATTCTTCCACTCATTGTTTTTGGTTTTGGTAAACGCTGCAGTTTCGCTTCTTCCAATAACCAATATTCAATATTGAATGCTTCCTGGTGGGGTAAAGAGGTATATTCAGAAATGGCTTCTGAACCACGCATTACATTAATAGCATTTATATAAAACTCGGATGCCACTCTTGCTGTTTGTTTGTCCTTTGCGAACGTGAACATGCCTACACCCGGATACAGTAAAACAACGGGATTTGCGTCACGCATAGGCGGACTATTTTCATGTTTGCAGTTGGTGTAATAATCCGCATACATTTTACGATAGGCTTCAAATTGTGGTGTGAGTTTTTCTTTTATAGCAACGGCATTGTTTATATCTTCATCGGTTGTAAGATTTAAAACAAGCGGGGAGATTTTTGTGCGAAGAAAATGATCCGGGCAACTCGTGCCCATAGGGGCTAACCTGGAAAGATCATTTGAATTGATGAATTGTAGCACTCTTTCATCATCTGTAAAATGACCAATCATTCCGCCGACCTTGCCTGAATCTCTTAAAGGAGAATTTTTAAGATCGCCATTGGAACATAAGCCTCTTAATATTGGTGCAAGGATAGATGCTTTTTTTAATCTTTCTTCTTTCGGTAAAGATTCTATTTTCTTACCGCCGAATGTCGGTCTTGTTTGTTTTCCTTTAGCCGAAAAACTTTCAATGTATTCCGAGCATTTTTCAATAACCTCTAAAGTATTTATATAACTTTCATAAGATGTGTTTCCCCAGGTAAATAATCCGTGTGAACCCAACATTATCCCACGAATATTTGGACTGGCATCAAGACAAGCTTTCATTTTTAAGCCCAGATCAAAACCCGGCCGTTGCCATTCTACCCAACCAATGCTTCCTTCAAATAATTCTTCTGTTATGCGCTTACCATCTTTTGCTGCAGCAATAGCAATTGCAGCATCGGGATGTAAATGATCAATGTGTTTGAAAGGAAGGAAAGCATGCAAAGGCGTATCTATGGAAGGCGCTTTAGAGCTAAGATCAAAAATGCAGCGATTAAACAATTCTACCATCTCATCTTCGTGTTCTATCCCCCGATAAACGTTTTTTAAACTGCGCAAACGATCAACATACAATGCAGCAAGACCACTTTTTTTCAATGTTCCAAGATCGCCACCGCTTCCTTTCACCCACATTACTTCCACATCTTTTCCCGTTAACGGATCTTTCTCCATCACTTTACAGGAAGTGTTGCCGCCCCCATAATTTGTTAATCGCAGATCCGCACCTAATAAATTAGAACGATAAATAAGTAAGGCAACTTCATCCCCTTTCAGAGAGGCAGCTTTTGCTTCATCCCATAAATAAGAAACGTGCCTGAAGTTTGTTGTTGCTATGCTCATAATACTTAAAGTTATTTTGTTTTTGATTTTGAGTATAAGATGTTTTATTAAGAGGAGTTAGATCAGATGATTAGGCAAATCTTTTACTGTTGCACAGCAAAGCTGTTCCATTACTTGTTTCACTTGTGTTTTTAAAATTGAAATGGTGTGATTACCACCTTGATTACCAAGTGCCGCTACGCCATACATAAATGATCTTCCCATAAAAGTGAAATCTGCGCCACATGCCAAAGTTCTTGTTATATCAGGACCTGAACGAATACCGCTATCCATCATAATGGTGATCTGGTTTTTATATTTTTTTACAATTGGCAGCATAGATCTTATTGCAGACTGCCCCGCATCCAATTGTCTTCCACCATGATTCGAAACAATTATGCCATCAAATCCTAATCGCATTGCCATTTCCGTATCTTCTTCACTTGCCACACCTTTTAATACGAGTTTCCCTTTCCATTGGTCTCTTATTGGCTTTATTCTTTCTTCATTTAATCTTCCCGAAAATGTTTTATTCATGTATAAACCCAGTTGTTTCATGTTCATCCCTTTAGGCATATAACGTTTCATTGTTTCAAATGCCGGCTGGCCATGTATCAGTGTTTTCAATGCCCATTCAGGTTTGCCCATTATCTGTAAAATATTTCGCAGCGTCATCTTCGGTGGCATTGCCAAGCCATTTCTTATATCCCTTGGTCTGAACCCAAACGAAGGAACATCGGCAAGAACAACCAACACCGGGTAATGTGCATCTGCCACTCTTTTTAAAATATCATTTCTTATTTCAGCCTCTGCAGGATGATACAATTGAAACCAGGCTTTGCCTTGTGTCAGGTCGCTTATTCTTTCAACTGATGCCGTGGTAACGGTGCTTAATATAAAAGGGATGTTGTGGTCAAATGCCGCTTTTGCAAGTATTTCAGGCGAATTAGGATATATTAATCCCTGTAAACCAACAGGCGCAATTCCAAAAGGGGCATCATAGGTATGACCAAAAAGTTCTGTTTGCAGATTAGCCGTTGTATAATTCTTAAGGTAGTAAGGCTTTAATTCGATCTCTCTTAAATCTGTAGTATTCTTTATTAAATTAATGTCTTCATTGCAGCCGCCATCAAGGTATTCAAATGCAAAACGCGGAATCTTCTTCTGTGCTTTTTTCCTAAGGTCATCTATTGACGGATAATTACTATTGTATTGGATCTGCATTTTTTAGATAATATTTTTATGAGCCTGGCTTTTGTATTTCAATTGATCTTTTCTTGCGTCGCACTCTTGTACACCTTGTTCATTAATGATCTGAACGATGCAGTGTGCGACGCAACGATGCTTTATAGTATTGCAAAAGCCGGGTCAACAAAAAGAAAACTTGATTTAATCACGATGTTATTTTCTTTTAACGCTCATTATTTTCACAGGGCCCAACAAACCTGAAGGCAACAATTTTGAGTTAGCCTGGTAAAAAGGCATTGTTGTATAAGTTATGGTTTTTTCAATGCCGGTTTGTGCATCGCCTATTAAACGATTCACCCAAAGATTTGTAACCTTTATCTCTATCTTGTTTTCACCGGGTTTTAAAGCTTCGGTTATATTAACACGAAAAGGTTTTTTCCAAAGAATACCAAGTGATTTGTCATTTACAATTACTTCAGCAAGATTTTTTACATCACCAAGATTTAGCCAAAGTTCTGCATCTTTATCAAACCAACCAGCCTGTGCTGTTATGGTTTTTGTATAAGTGCCCGTTCCTGAAAAATATTTTACACCAGCATCAGCATTATCACTCCAGGAGGCAAGTTCATCTATTGTTATGGAAGCAGGTGCGCCACGGTCTTTTTGAAAATCAACCTTCCATGAACCATTTATCGTTGCAAGTTCGTTCACTTTTAAAACGGGTAATTCAACAGAAGGTTTTGCTGCCTTATTTCTGAACACAACAAATACAGCATCATTTGGTTCTAGGTGCAATTTAACTTTTGTAACGCCATTGGCAATACTATAAGACAAAGGTTCCGTTTTACCTGTTTCTGCAAACCAGAGTTCAGGCATTTTTGCATCTACACGAAAACTTGCCTCAATATCTTCAATCATGTCGTTACGATTATTAATCCAATAAATATCTCCATCGCTTGACCGGCGATGTACGTATAAAATTTTAGCATCAGGCTGCGTTTTATTGAAGATAAAATCAGGTGTAATGTTTAACGATTGCAATACATCTTTCAAATCTTTTCCTGCAAATACTTTTGCATTATTTGAATTCCATGTTTCATTCACAAGTTTTGTAAACTCGTTTTCATTATCCGTTAAGCTTAATGCTGTTGCAGGTTTGATGCCAGTAACAACTGCTCCTGCTTTTACCAGTTCACTTATCTTTCTTAAAACGGGTAAAGACATTCTTGTCGCATTGCTGTCGAGCACAAGCAATTGATAACTCATGCCGGTTGGTGTAACAAGTTTTCCATCTTTTACAGATAATAAATTGATGAGTGCATCAGCATTTACAAAATCATAATTATAGCCTTCAGGAATGTCCGGTAATTTTTTTCCGAATAAAGAAGTGATGTTGTTGTCTTCACCATAATAATACAGAATGTCAGCAACAAACTTTCCCTGTTGCAACATATAACTGCTTCTTGAAAGATAATCCGTCCATGCTTTTGCTTGTTCAGCCCACGTTTCATGACGGGTGAACCATTGCCCAAAAGGACCGAGACCAAGCCCCGGAATTTTATCATCCACAGGCTGATGAACAGAGCAATGGATAACAAACCTGTTCAAACCGCTTGCAAGTTCAAGGTCGGCAGTCGGTTTTAATGTTTCAGGAGAATAAGACCATGCAGCATTCGGCAGACCTAATGCGGTTAATGATTCTGCAGCTACAAACGTTTTTCCGTACAAATGTGCTACGGAAGCAGATTCGCGTATATCGACTTCATAACCTGTTTGATCATTTCCATTGATGAAAGGATTCGGTGTCCACATAGCCGACATAGGTACCGCAGCTTTACGTTTGGCTTCCATGCCATCGCCAATAAAAGCACGACCGCTTTCATGCGATTCGGAATAACGCTTCATGCTATATTGTGCAAGTATGTTTGTTAAGCCATCATAATGATATTCGGCAACCATATCACTCAGCGTTTTCCTGAAATCAAATAAAAACTTTTCGCTTTCTGCTGCACTCTTTACAACATAACCTGTTAACACCGGCAGCCAGGGAATAATGCTATAGCCACGACGCTTCTCGAATTCTGCCGGAAGATTACCTGTCCAGTTTTGTGCACCTGCTTCCCAACTATCGGTTACCATGTATTGCAATCCTTTGCTTCCCATCAACCCACCTGTTGCATCTTTATATTGCTCCAGATAATTGGTGAAATAATTTTTGATAGCAACTGGATCAAGCTTATCAACTTCGGGACCTGTAGCTTCAGGTGAGGCAGGATGATTATCAATTCCCAATAAAGAATAGCCAAAGCGAACAATTTTCCATTCGCCTTCAGGTGCAGTCCAGTTCAATGTTCCATCTGCATTTAATTTATCTGTTAAATCAATAATATTATTCGCTGAAACTATATCATTGGTTGATTCGGTTAATTTCTGATATAGATCGCCTACCGGTGCAAATGCATCTTTTTCTTCAAACATATTTATCCTTGAAGCAGTATGCAAAACGAGTTCTGCAATATCAATTCCCGGTGGTGTGACAGGTTTTACTTCTAGTCCAACCATTGCTGCCATTCCATTAAATTGTACCGGCGGGTTTTTTACTGTTACGCGAAAATATTTTGCTGTAGTAACAGGTATGTTTATCGTTTGTTGCAGTACTGCACCGGGAGGTATGTAACAAACGAATTTGAAATTTGAGCCATCATCACTTGCTTCAAGCGAACGTGAATCTTTTGCGTCGGCACCCATTCCAAAAATGCCAGGATTGCCACCGCCAACCATTGTAACCGCTTTAACGGTTTGTTTCTTGGGGAAAGCAAATTGTATCCACGCATAACCTTTCACGGAATCTCTCGGTAAAAGATTCGTTGTTGCCAAATCACCATCTGTTAATTGTTGCAAAGAAAAATTACCGGCACTTGAAGTAACAGTAACTCCCAGTTCATTTAACGATCTGTCTGCGTCAGGTAGTTTAAAAGCAACCACCGCAACATCTTTGTAAAAGGAAGCAAGTTTTGATGCATCTACTTTTTCACCAAAGCCTGGCTGTTTTATTATATTTTGGAATGGCCCTGTTACGCCAGAAGCCTGCGCAATTTTGCTATTGGATGAACCTCCTTTTATACGTGTTTCAGTCCAAACAAATTTCTTCATGCCATCTTCCGGTTTTACCCAGGGGCCACCACTTTCACTCCATCCCGGTGAACCTGCGATAGCCATTTCAAGATCCAATGAATCAGCAAGCTTTGTTGTAAATTGAAAAGCATCTTTCCATTCCGGTGTCATAAACGTTAATCGTTTTTCAACAACCTGTGGTGTTAATAAACTCGCATCAAAATTTTGGAATCCACCAATGCCAACTCTATGCATCCATTCAAGGTCTTTACGGATCCCATCTTTGGTGATATTGCCATTCATCCAATGCCACCAAACACGGGGTTTTGCAGAATCTGGAGGTGTAAGAAAGGCAGTAAATATCTTATCATTTTTTTGTTGTGAATAACAGGCAACAGTTAGTAAGGCAAGCGATAAAAACAAAACAGGTTTTTTCATCTGAAAAATTTTTGTTTTTTGCAAAATGGAATAGGTTTTTGTACGTTATTGAAAGTGATTCATCCATTCCATAAAGTAAGCAGATAACTAAATGTAGAACTGATACTATAATTAACTGTCATGTGCTGTCATGGTTCTTTTTATTGTCTTCGCTTTATTATCTTTACTCATCGCCTGTTGTGTCACTCACTTGTACGTTCTGTTCTTTAAGGAACTTTTCTGAAGTAAATTCATCTGCCTTTATATTATTATTTCCGGTCATCTTTAATACTTCTTGATAATTTTTACCAGGAATTTGCTTATCATGCCATACCCTTTATCAGAAGGATGAAGCCCATCATAAGTTATATCAATCGCTTCTGCCGGATATGGATACTCGTCTTCGCCGGGATGAAACGTGATGTCAATATAGTTTGGATAGCTATAATTTTTATATTGTCCTGTTTGCGGGTCTTTTAATCGCTTAAACTTAACCAGGTGCTTTACATCCATCCCTTTTTTGTGATAAAGGTCTATTACATCAAATCCTTCATGATGGCCGATGCTATCAATTGCTTTTGCAAACTGCTCAAGATACTGCCCGTTCTTTGTACGATAAGAACCGTAAGCATTATTCTTTGGGTCAAGAATATAAATAAAATCAGTACGCTGCATGGGTGTTATGAGGATGACTTTTGCATCTTTGTTCAGGCTGTAAAGTTTGTTGATGATGATGCGAAAAGATCCATAAACTGTACTATTACCGGTATTGTTTAGATAATCATTGAATACACCCAAAGGCCTGCCCTGCCACCAATCATTTGTACCTAAAAACACGGAATATACATCTGCTTTTATAAGTCCTAATTTCTCAATTGATGCAGCAATGTTTCCGGAGGTCCAGCCATTATGCCCCTGGTTAATAAAATGAATATAGGGAAGCTTTTTAACAACCTTTGTCATATATCCACTGGTGATACGGTTGCCTGTTTCATCCGGATGATCGTTTAAATAAGTAATAGAGTCGCCTATGGCCACCCATGTAAGTTCTTTCCTGTGGAAAGAAGTAAAAAGGAAAAATAGTGTCAACAGTAGAAGAAGTTTTTTCATTGTAACTGTTTTAATGCATTCGTTTATATTTCTTCCAAATATCCATCATACGAAACATCAAAAAACAAAAAAGGCAGCTTTCGCTGCCCTTATTAAAATTTTTATTTAGCATTTTTTATCCGTTCGCCTTCTGCGTCAAACATACTCATCAGGCTACCTGTAATATGATCTTCATCTTTTTTATTCATCTCTAAATTAACGTCATAACCTTGTGCGGTAAAGTAAACGGTTGCAGTAGAATCATTTAATTCTACTTTATCAAGTTTTGATATTTCAGTGCCTGTTGAATCCTGTACTACGCCTGTCATTGTGCTGTCTGTTCTTTCAAGCACAAAGATCATTTTTGTATCACCTTGCGGAAGTCCTTTAACGAGTACACTCCATTTGCCTGCAAAATAATCTGCACCGGTTTGCGCATTTGTTTTAGCAGATAATGCAAGCAGGAATAATCCTGCAAAAATTACAGTTAGCTTTTTCATCTGGAAATTTTTTATTGTTTTAATAGGTCAGATGGAACCTCGCATTTTCATTTCTTATGTGAAGATTTGCGATGCTCGGTTTCATGTGATTGTTTTTGATTGTTGTGTTTGAATTTATAAGATGTGTTATTAAAGATCATTCTTTATCACCGGTAAACTTAAAACCCATTGCTTCCATTTGCAGTTTAGCAACTTTATTTTTATCATCACGAATAAACAAAAGTGTTGCTTTGCCGCCTGCATCAAATGTGTCAGCTTCATTTGTTGGTGTTATTTCGCCGCCTTGTTCTCCTGCCTTCATCATTAATTTTCCATTCTGCACACTTACTTCAATATAAGGAAAAGGTAAACCGGTCATTTTATATTTTCCTGTGTAATCATTCAGATCAACTTTTGGTATGTCTTTCTGGACTGTTGAAGCAGTCATTGTTTCTGCTGTCTTAAACTGTGTTCCTAAAACAACCATTAACGAGGCGCCTTGTTTTGCTTTCGGATTTGTAAACACGAGATAAATATCATGCACACCTTCCGTTGGCTTTACATCAAGCATTGCAGGTTTTCCGCCAAAACTTAATGCATCACCTCCGGCATCACCAATAAAAGGTGTCTTACCAAGTAATGCACCGTTTGGTGAATCCATTCTTAATTCAATCACACCGCCTTCTGCATTTAACTGTGCTTTAGGCGCCATAGCCTGAATTTGTATCTGCGTAATTCCTGTTAAGTCTATTTGATTCAATCCAATGTAGCTGCCGGATTTTGTTGGAATAACGAAATTATTACCACCAAAACTCATTTTGGTTGCATCAACCACTTCATCATATTTTGTTGGGTTAATGCTAGCATTGCGAAGTGTAAATGTTCCTTCGGAGGTAATGCCGGGCAAACCATTTGCTCCACGATCGGTATAAGATGCACGGAAGATGTAAACGCCCTGGCCTTTATCATTTGGTTGTTGTTTGATCGTATAAGTACCTTGTGCAGGTAATGATTTTACTTTCAGTTTTGGCTGAGATAAGCTCAAAATATATTTAACCATTTCAGAAGCATCCTGTGCAGAAAGTTGCGGATGCGCTGCCATTACCACATCACCCCAAACGCCCTTTCCTCCCGCTATAACTTTCTTTGTAAGTTTTTCCAGTACACCTGATTTTCCACTGTACTTCTGTGCAACAGCCATGTAAGATGGTCCGATTGATTTTTTGTAATCTTTATGGCAGGATCTGCAATCATTCGTTGTTATTAACTTCAATCCCTTTGAAACATTCACTGCTTCATCCGCTGTACGGTGGCCCTGAACAATTTCCGCTTTATCAAATCCTTCAGCTAGATAATCAATATTAACTACAACCTGTGAAGGTTTTATTTTTCCGTTCGCTAATGAACCATCTTCTTTATCCTTTACTTCAACTTTATAATTATAAGTTTTATTGGGAAAGTAGAATGATTTATTGTTCTTGCCAATATCAAATGAAACAACCGGTGGTTCGTTGCCTGCAGTTAATTCCATTGATTGAGATGATACGCCGCCTTTATTATCACTTACGGTTAGGGTTGCTTTATAAATGCCGGGTTTTGAAAGTGTAAGTTTTGCATTCGGTTGACCGATGTTTTTTGCATAACCGTTCTTTGAAGTGATCTTCCAGGAATATTTCAGTGTATCGCCATCTGCATCTTTTGTTCCATTGGATGAAAGGTTAACAGTAAAAGGAACAGAACCGCCCATGTTATCCGCATTCATTGCAATAGAAGGTTTTCTGTTCCCACCATTGTATTCAATGCGTATCAGTCTTGCATCATCATTTGCGGTAAACCAACCCGTGCCATATTCAAGCATATACAAGTCGCCGTTATCGGCAAATTCCATATCCATCGGGTTGCTGAATTTATAGCCTGGCATAAATCTTTCCATCGAAACATAATTACCATCTTTATCCATTGTTACGGCCATTATCCATCCACGCATCCATTCATAAATAAATAATTTGTCGTTATAATATTTTGGAAAAGCACGTGCTGCATTTTTAAAATCATCACTATAAAAAACAGGTCCGGCCATCGCACTGCGGCCACCTGAACCAACCAATGGAAATTCTTTCGATGCCGCATAAGGATACCAGATAAATGCTTTTTGTGCAGCCGGTAATTCTTTCAAACCCGTGTTGTTGGGTGAATTATTAATCGGCTTTGCTGCATCGAAAAATCCCATAGGCTTATCTGTTGCAAAATCAAAATGGTCATACGCTTTGTTATCCCCTACAAAATAAGGCCAGCCGAAGTTTCCCGCTTTTCTTGCCTGGCCAACTTCATCCTGTCCGGCAGGACCTTTGAGAGAATCGGGATCGTTTGCATCAGGGCCAACTTCTCCCCAATAAACAAAGCCAGTTTTTTTATCAACTGAAATTCTGAATGGATTTCTATGACCCATAGAAAATATTTCTGGTCGGGTATTAGCTGTTCCTTTCGGAAAAAGATTGCCTTCGGGAATGGTATAAGTTCCGTCGGTTTGTGGTTTGATACGAATGATCTTTCCACGCAAATCATTTGTATTGGCTGAAGATTTTTGCGCATCCCATGGTGATCTTCCTTCTCGTTCATCAATCGGTGCATAAGCGGTTGCTCGGGGACTTGTATTATCACCGGTTGATAAATAAAGGTTTCCATTTCCGTCAAATGCAATCGAGCCGCCGGTATGGCAACATTGTTCACGTTGGGTAGCTACTGCAAGCAAAACTTTTTTGGATTTCATATCCAATACATCGTCGTTAAGTGTATAACGGGTTAAGATGTTTTGAGATTTTTCCGGATCGGAATAATAGAGGTAGATCCAATGATTTGTTGCAAAATTTGGGTCTTTATTTAATCCCAATAATCCATCTTCTGCTTCTGAAACCTTACCTTCTTTATCTTTATATTTTGTACTTACAGGAATGGTTGCAATGGTTTTGAGCTGTTTAGTTTTGATGTTGTATAACTTTACTGCGCCATGTCTTTCAATAAATAAAACTCTTCCATCATTCAACACGCTTAATTCCATCGGCTCATTCAGTTTCTCTTCCAATACAACTTTTGTAAAACGGTTTTCTTCCGGTTTTGCTTTTGTATAATCAAGCGGTGCTGGGTCATCACCACCCATAACATAATGCAAACCTTCCCAAACATGATTTAAGAAAAGTGGTTCTGAAAATGTTTCATCCGTATGCCCCATGTTTGTATAGAACGAACGGCCGCCATCAAAGTCATGATACCAACTCATTGGATGATCATCTCCATTCTTACCACCCTGGTAAGATTTCTCATCAATCTTTATCAATACATGTATGTCGGGATTGATTTGCTTAAAGCTGTAAAATTCATCGCTGCGTTCAAATGTATCGGGCATGTCTTTCGTTGCAAAACTGGTTTTATCAACTATGTAAAACTTTCCTTTTTGAATGTTATTCGGCATCGGATGATCTAAAAACCACGCACCTACAAGCTTTCCATACCAGGGCCAGTCGTACTCGCAATCTGCAGCGGCATGTATGCCAAGATAACCGCCGCCGGCCTGGATATATCTTTCAAATTCCTGTTGCTGTTCATCATTCAAAACATCACCGGTGGTGCTTAAGAAAACAATAGCATTGTATCTTTTGAGATTATTAGTATTGAATTGAGAAGCATCCTCTGTAAAGTCAACAGCAAAACCTTTTTCTGTTGCCATTTTTTGAAATGCAGCTTTACCGGCTTCAATAGAAGCGTGACGAAAGCCTTCTGTTTTACTAAATATAAGTACACGCAATGGTGTATCAGTATACCTGAATGCAAAGAAAATTGCAAGTGAGAGAATAGCAGTAAGTGCATACATGCTTTTTTTGACGACGGCAGCTAATTTCATTTGTTTGTTTTTTGATTTGTGATCGGTAGAAAAACCCTTTGGTTTGACGAGAGAATTAAATTATCTGGTGATTATTTCTTTTCAGTTTTGGCTTAGTCTTCTATTACGTAAATTTTACCTAATGAAGATAAAGGAATAATTTCCAATTTGGCAAAATCTGTAAAATTAATTTTTTAAGCTAATTTCATTTCATTCTGTCGGCTGATCAATAAGTAACCATTGT
>JAEZRL010000093.1 GCA_023440945.1 Bacteroidota bacterium | reverse complement strand
ACCTGCAACTAAGTTTTTTCAGAGATTCAAAATACTTAACAGAGCCTACTCCTTCATCATAAGGACCAACTATTAAAACTTTAAAATTGCCTATCTGTTTTTTAATAGAATTGATAGCTTCAATAAGAACATGTTGACCTTTCCATTCTGTTAAGCGACCAATATTACTGATGACAAAAGCCCCTTCAGATAACCCCAGTTCATTTCTAAGCAAGTCCACTTTTATTGTGGCTTTAAACTTTTCAATATCTACAAAATCGTTCATCACACAAGATTTTTCCCTAATTGAAGGGAAAAGTTTCTTGAAATGATTAAAAACAGCCTCTGTCATGTGTATATGATAATTAATGCTTCTTATCAGGAAGTAATCAATCCAATAATCCACATAATTTCTTCTGTATGAAGCAAGAGAATGATTAAATAGCAATTGAGGAACAGAAGCACGCCAAGCAGCTACAATTGCCTGCCTATTACTCATTACATCAGTAAAATGATGTACAAGATCGGGTTTTTCGGTTTTTATAATTTTCCTGATATATCTAACGACCTTTCTATCATAACAAAAGAATTTTACGAGTGAGTTAAACTGCAAAAGGAGAAAGTTTAAAATTGAACTGCCGGAAGTAATACACCGTGCACTACGTAATATGCTTTCATCTTCAAAATAAATGACCTTGCAACCGTTAATACTTTCAAGGATAGGAGTGTATCTACTTCTGTAGTAACACAATACAACAGGGGAGACCTTTTCATAATCAAGCTGACGCAATAGTTCGTATAATGCTAATAAAGATCCTCCTCCGGCGGGACTTTGAACATATAAAATTTTCAATCTTCCCGTTTTATTCATACTGTTTCAACTGTAAAAATTTCAAGATAGTTTGAGTAACTCTTTCCGTATTTTTCCCATCTGCATAGGTAATAATCTCTCGCAACATTTTCTCCTGATTGCGTGGCTTGTATCCCGACGCAAGCATTTCATTAATTAGAGAAACCATTTCACTTTTCGATTTTGCCAACCTTAAACTTTTAGTTCTCATTATCGGCAAGAAGTGCTCCTGATTATACATTTCTGCTAACAACTTTGAAGACCTCTTATTTCCGGATATATAGGCCGGACCAATTTGTGGTTTTTTGTATGCACTTCCATCTACTGTCATTGTTGAACAAAGATTTATATGAACATCAGTATAAAATAAGGTTGAACAGAGCTTTCTTATGTCAACATCTGTTACATTGGTTAAACCTAACTGCTCTTTACCTGTCCAGGAAATATCAAAAAAAATGTTTTTACTAGTGCCGATCACTTTCTTCCATCTTTCAATTTGATCAACAGGGTGGCATCGGAACAAAACAATTGTGTTTTCAGCAATGAACCCTTCGACAATTGCATTATCAATATCTTTCAAAAGCAGAGGCTCTTGTGGAAATAAAGACAAAGGGCCTCCTGCATACAAAATAATTTTTCCGGGAAAATTTTCCGGAATTCCAACTACTCTTTTCCAATCATTTTTTGAGAAAAGATAATTGTCGTTGAAGTAAAAATCAAATTGTGCAGGCCCGGTTATATCCACTTGCTTTTGTTTGCTGTACGGGTAAATGCGATGCAATTCTTGCTTGTTGAATCGATTCCAAACCATAAACAGGTCATATTTTACAGGAATCCAACCACGTTTGGTAATATTATCGAAAGATAAAATTGATGTTATCATCTGCTTCCCTAAACTACTCGCGGCTCGCAGCAAAAAGTCCTCCTGATGATGAAAGGGAGTAACTGTAAACACTGCATCAATATTAAGAGAGTCAACAAAATCTACCACAACGTTGAAATTAGTGTCTGAAGCAAGTAAGGTTTTCTCTTTCCTAAATAGAGTTTTTTTGTAATTGAATAAAAGCAGTCTTGCTATATTCCAATAATCTCTTAAAGAGCGGAAAAGTCTTGTTTTGAAATTAAGATATTGGTTAAGGTATTTTCTTTCAATGCGGTTGGAAGCACTTTTTACCTGAAAATAACGAAACCAAATATCGAGTCTTTTTCTTATGTCCTTATATTCAGAACCGGTTTTAGTAGCAGGTATGATTACAACTTCAAAGCCGTCCTTCATCAATTCTTCTATTAAATCCGGCTCATTCCATGATAAGGCTACAACAGGTTCACAATAAGATTTTAAAGATTTTAGTAAACCGGTTCTAACAATATACCTTATAGAGAAACTGAAGGAAATAACAACAAGAAGTCGCTTTTTATTTATGCCTGACAATTTATAAATTGATCAGAAATTGAAGTTATTGTTTGATTGCTTCCATTATAGAACCTATACGAACACGATCGCTTGTTATTGTAGCATGTTCGTTATTATCACCCTTATAGATGAAAATGATATTATGGTAGAAGTGAATTGAAGTAATATGCTTTTCCAGATAAGTGGGATGATAATCATCTCTTATTATATCAACCCAGTTTATACAATCAACTAAGGTTTTAAAGTAATTAATGATAGTGTTGGGATTATTTAAATCGATACTATCTCCTCCAAAGCGTGGCCAATATGAAGTTTGTGTATCTTCAATTACATATATACCCCCTGATTTCAGTTTCGGAAATAAAATTTTAAATGTCTCTATGACATGCTCATTGATATGACTGCCATCATCAATGATTAAATCTACTTCCAGCATTTCTTTAAAAACAACATTTTCAATAAAATCTTTGTCCACCTGGCTTCCTTTAAAAATCCTAATCCTCTTTTCCTGAAGAAATGATTTATCAAAAATATCAACTGAAAAAATTTTTGCTTTTGAAAAGTAGCGCTTCCACATATATAAAGACTCGCCTCCCTTTGATTTACTGCTGTAGCCGCCAACACCGATTTCGAGAAGATTTATTTTTTTTGTTTTGAAAGGTCGAAAGTGAGTAGAGTAATGTTGGGTGTAAAAATGACTTCCCCATTTATCTGAACCATAAATTAAGGCCAACTTATTAAGGTTATTACCGTAGCCTAATGTTCTTATATTAGAAATTAATCTTCTGATTTTTCTCTTGGTCTTTGTTGAAAGTTTTTTTCGAAGAAAGTTAAGAAGAAGCATCAGTTGGTATTTTGGGCTTTCGTTTTTATGACGCATGAAAAAAGAACCTTGAGTGGTATTTGAATAAAGCCATGCAGCAACAAGTAAACAATAATATCTTTTAGATAGAAAGACCGATTAGCACTTAAAGCCTTTAGATACTGCCGAATTTTAGAACTCAAATAATGTCGGACTCTTTTGTTGGTTGTAAAGTGGATGCCCTGCAAGTTGGATAGTATGCGATCTCTATAGTAACGTTCTTTGTTATTCTTGTTCCATTCATCAAATATGGCTGATTTCCTTTTCAGCCTGTACATTAAACAAGGATAATTACAATACTTTGCTTTGGAAATCGCAAATAACCGTAACCAAAAATTATAGTCCTCGTAAAGCACTCTTTCATCGTATAATCCGGTTTTTTCATAAACGCTTTTCCGTATCAGGGCAACAGGCGTAGCAAAGCCAAATTCATGAAATACAAATTTTTCAAGCACATCCCCCTCCGGTTTATACTGATGCCCGATACGACCATAGTAGCCAAGTCTATCACCATTTTCATCTATAGTTAATGCATTCGCATAACACATCCCAAAAGATTCCCCAGCCTCTTCTAATATTTCAACCTGGCGTTCAATTTTCTCAGGCAGCATTATATCATCAGTAGCAAACAATGAAACGTATTTCCCCTTTGAAAGGCTAATTATTGTATTCGAAACTTTACAAATACCCTGGTTAATTTCATTCTGAATAAAAGTGCAATGAATGTCATTTGCTGCAATCCATTTCTCAATAAAAGAAACCGTTTCTCTTTCAGTTGAGCAGTCATCAATGATAATCAATTCGATATTCGGATAGACTTGCAACAACAAAGAATTAAGCGCTTCCTTGATATAATTGGAGTAATTATAGGATAAAACTCCTATTGTTACCAGAGGTAAATCAGTTCTAATTGTTTTTGTTCTAAAATCCATGCTCTTTAAATGGCCTAAAGCTCTCCTCACGGCACTTCTTCCAATAACGTCAAAGCATCAATCCGTTTATATAATTTACGCCTATCCTGAAGAAAATTCTTAACATCTTGCCTTTTAGAAGCTGGTAATGTTGCTAACTCTGTTATTTTTTCAACCCACTCATCTACATAATTAGGTGTTTCGATTAGATAAGGATACCCTGCTCCTAATATTTCAATTACTCCACCAACATTCGAAGCTATAGGTATAACCCCACAATCAATCATTTCAAGTAATGTTAACGGAGCATGTTCATATCCTCCCAAAGAAGGAAACAAGCCAATATGAGCAATTCCAAAATAGCAGGATAAATCTTTCGGTGTTAGAACACCCAGTTCAACCACCCTTATCATTTTGGTTAATCTTTCTTCTCCTTTTTTTTGCCCTCCTGCAAAAAAGAATATTATTTTCCGGTTAATACAGACAGATAACTTTTGAATCAATCTTTCCAGCAAATATTTTCCTTTCAGTTTCTTATCGCCACCGGCAAAAATAAAAATCAAAGTATCCTTATCAATCTGATGCCTCGTTTGCAAAGAAGTTAATGATGATTCATTTTGATTTGCAAAAACAGGCTCCGACCAGTTTGGAAACAACTTAAATTCTGGATAAAACGGTATTGGATGAATAGCATCTACAATTCTTTTGTGGGCAATATAAGTTGGGCTCCATACTTCATCTACTAAATTGATATCAGCGGCAAAACTCTTGTTATATAGTGCTGATAATCCATGAATCCAATAAATTATTTTACTGGAAGCAAATGTTTTACGAATAAATGATATGTGAATAGGTTCAATTACTATTATAATATCGAACTGTTTCCTTTCCTTCTTCAGATAACTTTCAGTGCTCTTTAATTTGATCTCACTTTCTTTAATCCTCTTTAAAAAAGCAAACTTGTTATTGACTAAACGGTAAGCCCGCAATAAGACACTGCTTTTTATAAAAACAGGGCTTGTTTTAATAATTTCATCTTTATAATTACTTTGATAGGTAAAAAAAGTAATTGCGAAATTATTTTCTACTTCGGCGATAAAAGATGCTATTAGCCTTGCAATGGACTTTGAAGAATCAGTATTTATTTCATACGTACCATAGTATATCAAAATTCTTTTTTTCTGTTCGTCAGCTTGCATAAGTTAGTTTGTAAAGAACAGGTTTGAATGCAGTCGCCGGTAAAAATGCACATAGAGCTAAACAGATTCTCTGCATTCGAACCGGCATGAAATGACTTAGCTTTTTTAGTTTTTCGTTGTCCATGTCCCCATTTACCCTAATACATCTTCGAATCCATAAGCAATAAGCTTTTTCAATTTCTTTTTTAAAAGCAGCTCTCTCAGGTAACATGTGAAGCATGTTTAGAATGCTCCAATATTTACACTCAACATTCCTGCTACTTTGTGAAGCATGCATGCGATAGTAAGCAAGATAATTATGGTTTTTTACAAACACACAACCATTCAATAACATTCTTAACCACAGGTCGTAGTCCTCTGCAAATTGGAGAACATTATCAGTTTTAAATACCCCTGCGTTTATTATTGATTCTTTCTTTGCAACAACACTATTAATGGCAACAGGATTTTGTTTAAGAAAACATCTAAGCCCTTCTTTGCCTGAAAAAGTAGTTTCTGTTGAAGGACCAGCATCTTCGAACGGCTGCTTCAAATCATAAAATTTATACATGTTTGAGAAAACCATGTCTGCATTTGACTGGGCCAATAATTCCACTTGTTGCTCAAGCATTTCCGAATGCCATAAATCATCTGCATCAAGAAAAGAAATTAAGCTACCTTCCGAATTATCTATACCCGTATTTCTTGCTTTTCCCTGTTTACCATTAGGTTGAAATATATATTTTATTCTTACTGGTTCAAGTAACAAAAACAAAGTAACAATCGAACTTGTATTATCAGTAGATCCATCGTCAACAATAATTAACTCCCAATTTGTGTAAGATTGTTTTATCACGCTCTCAATACTATCAGCAATAAACTCTTCCGCGTTATATGCGGGCATTATGATAGAAACAAGTCTCAATTTTTTTGCTCTTTTCAACCCTAATTTAAAATTTCAAACAATTCATTTTCTTTATATCTTCTTATACGCACCATCACTTCATAAATGTCTTTAAAATTTTCCCTCAACATCCTTTTATTCTTTAATAGAAAAATTACTTTATTGAACTCTGATTTTAATTGCAAAGCAACTGCTGATCCTGCAGGAGTTTTGAAAAGATAACGTAGGTTTTTTACCGGATGTCCATTTTTTCTTGCAGCTTTTACAAACCTTCTTACTAATCTTTTAAAAATTAATCGGTACACTTCATCAAAGGATAAAGACAAGTCATTTTGTATATCACTATAACAGGATTGATAAAATTGGAAATATATTTGAGGAATCGCTTGGGCTTTTGAAATCATATCGTTGCAGTAGTCCCATCGCACTCTGTTTTCAGGAATATAATGTTTGAAAGTTAAAGAGGGGTCATAATATAAATCGAAGCCTAAAAATAAAAATATAAGGCACATTTCTGCATCTTCTCCGGAAAGGAGTTCTCTCCCTTTTCGTCCTGTTAGAACAGGATTTAATAAGATAGAATTTAACAGCATGAAATGAGATTTTCTGATAACCATTCCTGCACCTGCAATGTATTTTCTTTCGTTAACGTATCCTGGCTTGTCTAATATTTTCCCTACTGCATAAGATTTCTCAAAATGATCAAACCATTCTGGCTTTTGCGTTTCAAAAACTGCGACAGAACTTCCGCCCAAAACAGCTACATTGGATAACGACTTTAAACGTTCATAAGCTTTGGAAATGTAATCTTGTGATAACCAGTTATCGTCATCACAAAAAATCAATACCTCGTATCTCGATGACTGTACGCCTCTCTTTCGTGCATAAATCAATCCCGGTGTAACTTCCTTTACTATGCGAAAATCAACATCACAATTAAGCTTCCTCCATATTATAGCGCTGGCTTTTGCTGTATTGTCTGTTGAAGAATTATCAACTATTATTATCTCCCATGAAAAATTTTCAGGAACACTTTGATTTGCTAAATGTCTTAAGGTTTGTGGTAGTCTTTGCACACTATTGTAGCAGCAAACAATCACAGATACACCAGGTAAAGAAGGGTTATTCACTTTTTAAAGAACCTGTTTAAAAGCTTTTTCTTTATAATTTTTGCATATAATTTCCGCGAAGCTTTTCCTTGCTGTATATAATCAAGTTTGCGTTTTACTCCTTTCAAACTTTTCGCTTGCAGATCAAATAACTCTGGATGAATATATTCCTGTATATCCGTAAAATGAGGAAGATTAAAGTTGAAACTACCTACGTCTATACTTTGATTCATCACTAAAAACATATTCTGCTTATACCACCAGTTTACCTTACTGTTATTCCAGAAAAACCTGCGGAAAACATCGTAAAACACAAAACCTTCTTTTGAAAATTTATCAATCCAATAATTGACATGCTGCTCATTTAGATGATTTTGGCCTCCTTGATTTACTGTTGCAGCGGAGAAAATAATAAGATCGCTTAATGTAGTAAGATTATTAACTAATGTATCGGCAGCCGATTCAGATAAATGTTCTGCTACTTCTAAGCAAAGAGCCATGTCAAACCTCCTATCTAAAGAAAATCTTTCTTCAAGATTCATCATCATCAAATGCTTTTCAGGAATAAATAGTTTTGTTCTATCAACCCAAGGCCCATCAATACCTACAATTTCGGAAACACCATTATCAATGAAGCATTTCAGAAAAGTACCTATACCACAACCCACATCAACAACACTCACTGGCTTGAAAATCTTTATTAAATGTGGAACTATCTCTCTAGGAGCATCAAGATTGTGATCTCGAAAAGAATGCATGTATTTCAACTGCTCTTTCATTGATTATTGACCCACTTATTACTAATAAAAGCCGAAACTTTTATAAATAATTCCTTGCTTGCTTTAATAGCTTTTTTTTCAAAATAACTTTCACCTTTTAGTAAGATAACTGCTTTTTTTACAAACCCTCCCCGAATAAGTCCGCCTATTTTTTTCTTCTTTTTTGTATGATCATAAATCTCCCATCTTTCAGGATAATAGTCTTTCGTATTTAATTGAAGAGCCATTTCTCCTGATAATTGATAAGGTGATCGTATAATTTTTGTTCCAGGCTTTTCACCTAACCTTGCTCCCCACCAACTGAAAGTGGAATTACTTATGATGAAATGATTGCAAAGATGCATTGCACATAATTGTTCAATATTTGTAAGATTATCTGCAAAGTAAAAATTAGAACGCGGCCAAACGTTTTCTTTGCAATACTTTAAATCATCGGAAAAAAACAGAACATTGTATTTCTTATACTTTGGGAAAAATTCAAGTAAAGCATATAAGTAGTATTGCAATGGCAGCAGGTAAAAGTTGGGATTTCTAACAAAATCTCCACGCCTGACAGAGATAGCAATTATCTCCTTATCAAATAGTTTTGCCGGCAATTTCGCAACTGTTTCTTCAATAAAATCTTTTCTAAAAGTTAGTTGATCGATAACCGCTTGTTTGCAATGCTCCCAATATTTTTCGGATTGCAACCACCCTAAAATATCTACTGTATCTCTTTTAAAATTCAACGCAAATTTGTGCCAATAATCAGGGTTATAATGATAAGCAGATTCTTCTACCATCAAATCGCACTTCACATTTCCCTCAGGTACCGGCTCTGCAAAATAGCGAGCATATTTCCAGGGCGGCAAAACCATTTCACAGTTGTATTTTTCACAAAAACCAATAAGGGTAGCTAACTGATGAAGTTGATTCCCTAAATTTCCATGCTTGCCAAATTGTGAAAAAGTAATCATTACTAATCTTTCTCTACAGTTCTTAATACTTCTTTCGTTGCCTGTAAATAAGCATTTCCATATTTCATACAAGGTTCCAGGTGATTACCTTCAGCCCATTCATTCCAGGCATTAATAAAAATAAAATTTTCCTCTCTGCTAAAAGGAGTGAAGTTTTGAACAATATGTTTCAGCCACTTTTTATACAATTCGGGACTTGAATTTAAGAGAATGCCTTGCCCCTCTTTCCTTCTTGGGGTATTATCCCACATGGGCGTAATACCCGGAAAAACTTTATATGAAGGGAAGGATTGATTTAATACAAACTCAACATATTCGTCATACCGAAAAACATTATTATTTATAATTTTTTTCTTTACCTCCTGCTTAAAACGTTGGTATGGCTTCTTTGATATCAAGCTGATAACATTCCTGTACCAATAATTAGCTAATCTATAATCCAGTCTTTTAAATTTTTCAGAAGTTTTCAATGCTCTGAGCTCCTTCATTTGCCGCCCCCAAGGCTGAAAGTCGATGGCGGCATCAAAACCATCTCTTAAAAACTCTTCACCGCCTATATGACAACTTTCAAAGCGGCATATGTATAAATTGATGTTATGCCTTTTTGCTTCATTGCGCCAAATACTTAATGTTTTTTGTGCGTCAGGCAGAATAGAGGACCTGTAGATAGCTATCACCGGTCTTCCATTTACTTTAATATACCGCTTGTCCTTGAAATAAGGAATGAGTGCTTGAATATGATGAAGATCATCTTCCAAGGAGTAGCTTTGTTTAAGTAAAATCTCATTGTCGCTACCATCCCAACGCCTTGACCAATTTTCATTCGCCCAGCAGAGCATGAAAGGAAAATCAGGTTTACCAGATTCATAAACTTCCTGGAAAGGCCGCTCTAAAATCCTTCTGCCATTGAACCAATAATGATAATAGCAGAAACCATAGATGCCATTTTCCTTTGCTAACTGCGCCTGTGCTTCCCTCGCTTCACTTAAACGTAAATCGTAAAATCCTAAGTCAGCAGGTAAATGAGGTTGGTAATGACCCTTAAAAAGCGGCTTAGCTTTTATTACCTTTGTCCATTCCGTAAATCCTTTTCCCCACCATTCATTATTCTCCGGAATGGGATGAAATTGAGGAAGATAAATAGCAATTGAGCGAAGGGCATTATTCATTAACCAAAAACTTCTTTAACTGCTTGCAAATATTGCCGGCCATTTTTATAATCAGGTTCCAAATGATTGCCTTCTCCCCACTCGTTCCAGGCGTTAATGAATAATAGGTTTGTAGAGTTTTCAACAGATGTCATCTCGAGTTTTAAACGTTCAAGTTCGCTTTTGAAATAGCTTGCTTTATTATTTTGTATTACAATTCCCTTTTTACCTCGTCTTGGAGTATTATCCCAACCCACAAATACGCAAGGAAGATGTTTTTTTAAATCCGTAGTAAACGTTGCATTCATCAATTCTACAGCTTCCTGATATTGATATATCTTTTGCCTACCATCCCATATACCATACCTCAGGAAGTTTTTGGCTAACCGATTATATGAGAGCTTGTCAAAAAAAGCATTGGGCAGCACGCCTAATTGTGGTCTGAAGTTAAGAATGCCATCAAATCCAATATCTAACAATTGTTCGTCGTAATTAAGAGGGATATGCGAATTACTGGCAATAATGTATAGTTCCTGTTTATATTCTTTCGAAGCATTGCGCAAAATTTGTAAAAAAGTAGATGGGTTAGGGATATCTAAAGGGCGATAAATAATAAAGATGGGTTTACCGTCGATTCTGATATATCTTTTATCATTAAAAACTTCTGCCAGGTACGCTGCATGGTTATAGTAATCCTCCTCACTATATGTTTGACTCAATAGTATATCTCGCTCTTCTCCTAACCATCTTCTGCTCCATGTTTCGTTAGCCCAAAACAGCATGAATGGAAAATCAGGCTTGCCGGAGGTAAATACTTCCTGAAAGGGACGCTCTAACAAACGTTTACCGTTGAACCAATAATGGTAGTAGCAAAAGCCATGAATTCCATATTCTTTTGCAAGTTCAACCTGGTCTTCTCTCACTTCTTCAACTCTTAAATCATAGAACCCTAAATCTGCTGGAATATGAGGTTGATAATGATTTTTAAATAAGGGTTTCGCTTTGCTAACGTTAGCCCATTCAGTAAATCCTTTGGCCCACCACTTATCATTCTCAGGTATAGGATGAAATTGGGGGAGGTAGATAGCTATTGGTCTTATTTTTTCAGATTTACCTTGAACCATTTAATTATACACTAGTAAAATATGGGTATTATGCTGTTAGAATGTTGAGAATTTCATTACTATAACGCTCTATACAAAATCTTTTTTTCACAATGTTTACAGCTTTATCTTTCATAAGTGAAACAGCCGAAGAGCTTTTTTCATACCATTTAAGGCAATCGATCAAATCTTCAAGATCTTCATAAAGCAAACCGTTCTCTCCATTTTCTATCACTTCAGGTATGCCGCCCGTATTTCTTGCGATGACGAATACACCTCTTACCATTGATTCGATGATCACCCTACCAAAAGCTTCTGAAATAGATCCACAAATAAGTATATCCAAACTATAGTAATAGGGATCTACATTATCTAAAAATCCTGTAAAAATTATCTCATTTTCCAGTTGATTCTTCTGAGCAAACTCCTTTATTTTTTGATAATAGTCTTCATCGAGAATGCCACCAATAATAAATATTTTGAAATTCCTGCAACTTCCCTTTCGCCATATATTCATTGCTTTTAATACTTCCAACTGCCCTTTTGCAGGATGTACCGCAGCTACAATACCAAACTGCAATACTTCCCCTGCTTTCTTCCTGTTGGTATATAAAACATCTACTTCATGAATTGAAAACAAACCATTATAAACAACGCTCACCTTCTTCTTGTTCAATAAACCATAATCTTTAACAACGGCGCCAGAATTACAAATAATAGAGTTACTTCTTAACAATAAAGTTTTGAAAAAAGAAAAACCAAAATCATGATGAATATCATAAGCTCCTCTCATTTCCCGAATATGCCACACGTGCTTTTTGAAAGATATGTAAGCGATTAAAGCACCCCAATAAACGACGGAGGTGTTCGTATAAATAACATCAGGATTAAATTGCCTTACTTCTTTCTTTATTCGTTTGTAGAAAAGCAGATACTTCTTAAGCTTCTTTAAAAACCACACAAAATTTTTCTTCTTGCCAGAATAAAAATTTGCATTTGGCGGGTATGATACAATTTTAGCCCGGATATTTAATTTATTCAAGCTTTCGAGCAACGGCCCTTTTTGTGGCACAAAAACCATCAATTCAACGGAAGTATCAACCCTTAATACTTCCAAAAGACTCAGCATTGAACGACTGGCTCCGTACAATTGAGCATCATGTGCAAACACCAAAATTCTTCGTCTATCGCTCAATTATATATTATTAAAATAACATCGCACTAAAATATTGCCCTTTGAAAAAGCCACAAAAAGACCGATGAAATTGTTGAAACTCTAATGTATATTCTTGCTTCCATCTTTCAATAATGAACTTTTCTCCTACTCTGTGTGCATCATCAAGAAATACGACTGAATTTTCCGACAAGTATTGATAAATAAATGGTAATGCCGGGTATCTTGAATATTTAACTTCTTCCCTCCAGGCAGAAGGCCCGTCAACTAAAACACAATCGATTTTTTCCAAGCCTAGAACGGAAATAATTGACGTTTCATCGTACCAGCTCGTTTCATTAATAGCTAAGTCATTTTTAATAAGGGGTGCATGAATTAACCTGATATTTCCATCCAATAGTTTATCCTTTTCTAATAATTCCTCCACTACTCCTATCCATGCTTCATTCTCATCCACAGAAATAATTTTAACATCGTTCAACTGGTTCAGCAAACAAAGACGTGCAAGCAAATAAGTAGTAACACCACTCCCGAATTCAAGAATATGTTTTCTTTTGTTTACAATAACATCATTTAAGAGTACTGAAATGGATGAGGGAGTTAAGGACGCCGTGGAAAAAGGAAGATAGCTGGATGTAGAGAGTAAGGGATTGAGCTGTTGATAGGCATAAATATCCCTGAGAAGTTCTTTTGGATAACTGTCAGCATGATTTGCATTCTTCTTTATGCCAGAAGATGAGAACTTATTTACAAAGAAAAGTTTCTTTACCTTTTTATACACATTGAACAGTTTGCGAATCGAAAGAAAAGGAATGGTCAGTTAAGAAATAGCCCTGCTGTGACGGAAGTATCCTTCCACTGTTGAAAAAATCTCCATCTTCTACTACCATTTGTACAGCATGTTTAACCCAATCTGATAGTTCTTCGTTTATCATACAGTTGAGTGTAAGTGTATATAAACCCGCTTTTAAAGGAATCTTATTTATTTTAATAAATACGCTGTTTTGGCATTCGGGAATGTATGAGAAATTTTGATTGGTGAGATCTGTACTGAGAAGCAGGATGCGGTTGTCATAAACATCATTTACTCCTACAGAAAAATGGGCTTTTCGTATTTTATTTACAGCAATTGTTCGCTCAAACTCTAATTCAATGTAACCAGTTTTGCCATTCAATAACACTCCTGCCTTTTTAAAATTTTCATCTCTGAGGTAAACATTACAGTACCTCACATTTCCATTACCCGTCCTATCAATACGTGTACACAGGCTTTGCATTGTATTCATCATTAATTGATTTGAATACTCTTTTACAATTTGCTCAGTTTGTCCCATGCTTTCAATTCTTCCATTTTTCATCAATAATGCGTAAGAACAAAGACTTATAACTGAAGCCATATTATGGCTAACAAACAGAATCGTTCTTCCCTTTTGATAAGAAACCTCCTGCATTTTCCCTAAACACTTTTTTTGAAACTCTGCATCACCTACTGCCAGAACTTCATCCACAATAAGTATATCAGGCTCCAGATGTGCTGCTACAGCGAAAGCCAGACGAACATACATGCCGCTACTATATCTTTTAACAGGAGTATCAATGTATCTTTCTACTCCTGCAAAATCCACTATTTCATCAAACTTCTGGTAAATCTCTTTCTTCTTCATGCCTAAAATAGCTCCATTCAAAAAAATATTATCCCGACCAGATAAATCAGGATGAAAACCAGTTCCAACTTCCAGTAAAGAAGCTATTTTTCCCTTTATCTTTATTATTCCTTCAGTGGGTGAAGTCACTTTTGATAAGATCTTAAGCAGAGTCGACTTTCCGGCCCCATTTCGACCAACAATTCCGATAACTTCACCCTGATTTACTTCAAAATCTATATGCCTTAATGCCCATACATAGTCGCTTGCTCCTTTGCTGTCTCGTTCATTTTCCTCACCAATTTTCACATAAGGATCAGCCTTACCTCTTATTGCGTAAATCCATCGGTTTAAATCCTGTTGTAAGCTTCTTCTTCCCACTTCACCTAAACGGTAAAGCTTTGACAGATTTTCAACTTTTATAACAGCATTCGTCATTTAATAAAAATTTTGCAACTATTTCTTTTCAGTATAAACATCATTAGGAATTGAAGTATAAATCGTTTACACTGTGTCCATAAAAGTTTTTTCAACCTTATTGAAAAGGATAATTCCGATAAACAGTGTTATAAAAGCAAATAAAAAACTATAAATAAAGAAATAGGGGCTAAAAGAGCCTTCTTTGAACAGACTATATCTGAAACCCTCTACGAGAGGTGTTAAGGGGTTCCATTGTATCATAGTCCTATATCTCGAATCTTGTAAATATGCAAGTGGATATACTACGGGAGTAATATACATCAGCAATTGCGTGCCAAAAGAAATAAGGATAGCAAAGTCTCGATATTTAGTAGTTAACGATGAAATAATAATTCCAACACCTAAACCGACAGCAGCCATCATTATTACAATAAAAAAGAATAAAAGATTATTCCATCCAAGGTGTACAAAAAATTGATTAGTATATGAATAATAAGCTATTACAACTAATAAAAGACTTAGCTGAATGCCAAATTTTACCAGGTTTGAAAGTATTTTTGATAGAGGCATTACAAGTCTTGGAAAATATACTTTTCCAAATATGCCTGCATTTGAAATGAAAGTAGTTGATGAACTGGATAAGCAGGCCGAAAAATAATTCCAAATGGTTATACTGCTTAAATAGAAGAGCAAGGGAGGTAAATTACCAGTAGTAATTTTTGCAATCTTATTGAACAAAAGAAGGAACATTATAGTAGTTAAAACCGGTTGTATAAGGTGCCATAAAAGACCTAAAATAGTTTGACGAAATTGGGCAACAAAATCCCTTTTAACAAACAGCAGAAGCAAATCCCGATACTGCCAAACTTCATTTAGTTTAAAGTCAAATAAATGGGATTTCGGAGAGATAGTTTCAGTCCAGTTGCTTTTTGATTCAGTTAATTGTATCATGTTATTCATCTACAAATTGTATCAGTACCAGTTCCTCAATACTTCATTATCTGAGTTATACTCAGTATAATTTTTATTAAACTTTTTTATCCCTCTATAAATGGATATGAAAAGAAACAATTGAACAAATAGATGTTTTAGTTGCTCTTTTGTTTTTATAAAAACAAATTTCAAGAAGGATTGATGGTATTCAGATGATTGTCCAGTTATATAGGCTTTAGCAGAAATTTGCCTTATGTTTCCCTTTATTTTTCTTTCCCTGTTTAATTCTTTTGTATAAACATAATAGCAAGGAATATTATATAATATGTAATATCCTTTTTTTAAAATGTTCAAAGACCATAATTTATCTTCGCTTGAAAATATTTTTTCATTAAACTTTTCCTGCTTCCAACATGCTTTCCTAATTGCACCACAATGATTTACTAAAAAGTTCCTCCAGTTATTATTGGGAAAGCAAGGAAATTCCATATAATACAATTCTTTCGGGCCAAACTTTACTCCATTAAATACTTGCTTAGGGTCTATTGCATGAATAAAACGCAAAGCAGCAACCTTTTCTTCATTAAAGTACTTTGGAATCTGTTGTAGGAAAAATTCATTCAGAAGTATTACATGTGAACTCAAAATAAGAACTATTTCACCTTTGCATTGGTTGATTCCAAAATTCAACGCTCTACCAAAAGTAAATTCCTCTCGAGGCAATGCTAAAACCTTACACCCCATTCTTTCTGCAACAGCAACAGAATCATCATCTGATTCATTGTCTATTACAACAACTTCATAATCGAAATCGGTCACCTGCTTTTTGAGCGCTAAAAGCGTTTGCTCAAGCTGCTTTGATTCATTCAGATTTCTTATAAGGATTGATAATTGCATGTGCATATCAATAAAGCACTCTTTCTGCAAATTTTTTTTGTTTGCTTATATTCCAAAACTGTCCATCACAAATAATATGTAAGAATTTCTTCTTGCTGCCACCATCACCAAACAATTGTCGCTTTGTAATCGTTATTGATTTTGCTTTCGAGATTCCTTTTAAAATTTCTTTTCGTGTATAACCGGTATGAATGATCGTTGCATCAGATGTTCTACCGTTTTGCCGTGTGCCTACATTCACTGTTGGAATGCCATAAACCGGC